>JBDLIP010000015.1 GCA_039714795.1 Pseudomonadota bacterium
TTGGATTAAAAAAATCTAGTTAATCGAAAAAAGATCTTTAAACAAATTAAAAAATTCAATTATTTTCTACAGAATACTTTAAGTTAGTTAAAAGCCCTGCTAGTTTCTTATATTTCCTTATGCCCACAAATTATTTTTCTGGTATTTTTTTCAAATTTATCTAAAATATTAACACTTAGTTTACTAGCAGATGATTAGAATAAGAGACAGAAAATTTTGAACTTTTTAGCCAATATGCACGCTACATCCATTCGTAGTCTGAAAAAAATCACAACGCTTTTAGTTGTCCTGTTGGGCTTGTGGAGCTCTAATCCAGCCAAATCTGTGGGGCTTGTCGCTGAAGATCTCACAGAGGTTCAAGACAGTGAGTTTGTTCAGGATGTCGATGATCCCTTCGAAGATATTAACCGCGTTATTTTTGCAATCAACATGGGACTCGACACTGTCTTTTTCCGCCCTCTTTCTGAACTTTATGGTGAAGCAGTTCCGGATCCAGTCCGCAAAGGTGTGCACAACGTTGTAAGAAACCTTAATACACCTGTTACCCTTGCCAACGACATTCTGCAATTCAATCCAGATCGAGCAGGGGTAACGATCTTTCGTTTCCTCATCAACACAACTATTGGATTGGGAGGATTGTTTGATGTTGCTAGTGAAATGGGCTTTGAACATCACTATGAGGATTTTGGCCAAACTCTTGCCTCTGCTGGTATTGACGGTGGCCCTTACCTGATGTTGCCAATTCTAGGTCCATCAAACACAAGAGATCTCGTGGGGCGTGTTGCTGATTTCTTTATGGATCCAATTAACTGGATTGTCGCTAATAACGACGTTGAGTGGGTTGGATGGACTCGAGCCGGTGTTGACCTTTTGGATGTTCGCACAAATTCAAGAGAGCTCACTGACAGAGTTGAAAAAACACTTGACCCCTACGCACAATATCGTAGTCTCTACACTCAAAGTCGCAAATATCGTATTCGTAATGAGATTGTCGAAACGGGTGACTTGCCTCAGGTTTATGAGGAAAATGGTCAAGAGCTAGAGGAATAGCTGTAGGTTTATTTGATGAGAAGAGTGTTATTTATTATTTTATGTGTCTTTTCGGTAAATTGTCTTAGAACACAAGAGCCAGTTATGTGTGCCCCAGTGCCACAAGAAGCTGAAGCAGCAGAACAATTGGTTGCCTCTATTGGGAACCAAATTATTGACTTAATCAAACAAACTTCTTTACCTCTCCAGCAAAAAGAAGATCGGTTTCGAGAGATTATGACCCAGAATTTCTCTCTGCGAAACATTGCACAGTTTGTACTTGGACGCTATTGGCGTACAGCAACACCTGAAGAGAGAAAAAAATATGTAGAACTTTTTAAAAATGTTGTCATCGAACATTATGTCACACAGCTTGGTGGATATAATGATGAAGTTCTTGAAGTTGTCAAATCTCGTCCCGGCGTTGCCGGTGGCATTATGGTAGCGACCACCATTTACCGAACTGACCAAGCGCCCATAAAAGTTGATTGGTTTTTGCGTCCAACCAAAAAGGGATTAAAGGTCTTTGATCTTTTTGTTGCTGGCGTCAGCCTAAGCATCACTCAACGCTCAGAATACGCAGCAATCATCCGTAAACATAGAGGAGAGATAAGGGGGCTCCTCGATGAAATGCAGCGGCAAATCGATACGGCCAATGCTAAACAAGCTGCTTCAAATAAGAATCCCCCAGCGTAGTAAGGCAATTCCTTATTTTGCTCGTAGCAACTGTGGGGATGAAATAAGGCTAACCAGTGCACAGTTGCCATGTATGACCCCAACTGTTCTTATTGGTTGTACTAACGGCTCGATCGAGAAAAAAAGTGTGATAACTGTTCCTACAGGTATCCCCAGTGGTTCCAAGGTAACGGCGAACATTGTCAAAGAGATTTTTCCTGGCAACCCAGCGGTTGCCATTCCTGCAGCAATAGATGTGAAAGCAATAAATCCATAATCAGAAATAGTTAATTGCATACCGTATATCTGAGTGACAAAAATGGTCGCAAATGCGAAATAAGTTGTATATCCAAATCTTCCTAGGAAAGTACCCAAAGTCACAATTGCTTCCACTATATTGGGATCAAAGCGAAAATTATTAATTAAAGTATCAATAGTTGCAGGAATTGCGGCAATACTATTACGAGTTGCAATACCAATGATTAACGGGGTTTTCAGCATTTTTAGTGTCTTAATAGGCCCTAGTTTTGTCCGTAGCATAATAACTGTTTGCATCAGTAAAAAGAGAATAATGCCAGATATACAGTACTTGCCGAAAACCCCTCCCATTGCCAGTAAGGTATCTTTCCCGACCAATGTGATCGTTTCCGCTACTAAACAAACTACAAAGAATGGCAGTACAATTGTAAATACATTGAAAATATTGTTAAAAACTTTTAATATCACTTGAAAAATTGGAGATAGAGCATCTTGTTCTTCCGCATTCAATTTAGCCAGGGAAATTGCAAAGATGATCGTGAAGATAACTACCTGAAACGTCTCATTACCAGAGAGCGCCTGAAAAACATTATCCGTAAGCGCGTTGCCAAGAAACACGCTGATCCCCTTTTTTAAGTCGGGAGCTAAAGGCGCCAACAACCCTCTTTTAATTTGTGATGCAACCTCGACCACGTCTGCCAGTATGGGACTCTCTGCTAGGGCAAATTCAAAAGCTGGATTCGACAGATAGGCTATACTGATGCCAACCAGGCTTGATATAATAGACATAAGCGCCAAAAACAGCAAAATTCTAATCATGATACCTGAGTATTTAGGCTGGCTTAACGAGACAATGCTGATTGTAAGTGAGGTAATTATGATGGGGAAAACGCACATTTGTAAAACGGTTATGTAAAGCTTCCCATAGATTCCTATGGCTTTTCCCAAATCCGGATGGTAGATGCCAATATAAAGCCCTATTAAAATAGCGATAATATTAACGATGCCACCGGAAAGCAGTTTTATAATTTTTAATTTTACTGTTTGTAAATTCATTTAAAAATTGCCCATTTATTTTTTATTTTTATATCTACTCTTTTTTAGTGAAATTTTTTTAATCCTCTCCATATCTTTAAATTTTTGTAGTAAATCGTAAGAAGTGATATTAATTTTTCCCAATTCCAAGTAACGATTTACCCAAGCCAATAGTTGTTGGCTGCTCCATGGTACAACAATGACCTTGGGATCAAATTCAGTCTCAATGGCAACCGAAATAAGGCGTAAATAGGCTTCGGGTATTTGGTGCATCGTTTTACGGATCACCCATTCATTATCAAATGCAGCCAGAAGTTCACCAGATAGCACCAGTGGTACGATATCCTGTTCCCACGATTCATATTCGATGATCTGTGCTTTGGGAAAGATTCTCTGCGCAAATTCAGTATATGGACTGCCACGCAACACGCCGATTTTGCTGGTGGATTGAGCAAAGAGGCTTTCTAAGCTTTGTGTTCGATCTGGATTAAGTTTTTGTAATAAGAGAGTGTTGATCATCATTGCTTTGTTAAGAGTGACATAAGACTTACTTACTCGAACTTGCTCTATTTTATCGAAATTAGGTGAAATTCCTGAAATTGCCAGATCAACTTTTCTATTGATCACTAAGTCAACCAATTCTTCAACGGTTTTTGCTTCTCGAGAGAATACTGCTTTAACCCCTAGTGAATTTGCAATAAATTGTGCCACTTCAACATCGGTACCAACTACCTCATCGGTCCCAAGCCGCATATAAAATGGTATCTGATCGTCATGCAACATCCCTACAACGATGCGACCTCTTTTTTTGATGCAAGACATCTCTGGAGGCGTTTTTTGAGGCCTGATGGTCAATTTCATTCCAGGTTTTAATCCACTGACTCCAGGTGTAGACTGAATATTTATTTCACCTGAAAATGGGAGCGATGTGGTTGCTTCCCCACTTTTTGTGGGAGCCGGAGGGGCAGTTGCTAGCAACATATTGCTTTGTGCAAAAAAAGCCACACACCAAAGTGTGACGCCAATGAGGAATTTTGTTCTTTTTTTTTGCATCCCTTAACCATTTGTTTTTCTAGCATTACAGCAAGAATAAATTAACAAATCCTTTAAAAAATTTAAACAAATAAACATATTGTCAATATTTGCCGATTAGTGTTTATGAGTTGTATAAAAAGTGTTATAATATAGTTAAAGAGGTGTGTAATGTTTTTTATTGATTATTTATTAAGTTTAATTGTGGTTTTTTTCGAGAAATCTCTTCATAAAAATTTCAAATTACTAGAAAAGCAAGAGGTTCTTGAGCAGCCAGTGGTAGCATTTACAGAGTCTGTACAGGGTGTATCTGTTGATGAAGTGGGCTGGTGGCAAAAAGCGATTGGTGCAGTTAAAGGCTATTGGCAATCATTAAAGGACTACTTTTTTGAAGATGCCCCGAAAGAAGTAAAAGAAACGACCGCAGAGGTTATTTCTAGGGAAGATCAGGAATTTATGCAAGCGCAAAACGAGAATGCCGGCATTGAACTTCCAAAGGGGAGTATTGACCGAAGTCTTACTTGCGGCATTAAGCTTGCTATTGAAAATATTATTGACCCTTACAAAAAATCCGATGTGGCTTTGTATCAACCGGAAGAACCCTTTCTTGAAGATCTGGTAGCGTTAGGTCTATTTGAACCAGAAGAGCTGGGCGTTAGAGAATTTGAATTAGTGGTTAGCGAAGATGAAGATGTACCAGAACTAATTCCACCAGAAGCACCATTAACACCCCCAAACGCCAACAACGATTTTGCTAGAATTTTTGCCATTGCAGACAGTAACGCACCCAGCAGCATTGATGGCAATGTTCTGGAAAATGATACAGATCCAGGTAGTGCTGACCAGCCTGCTTTTTTAGGATTTTTTGGTGCTCAAGGGAATATGGTGCAAGGAGAATTTGGTGTTTTGCAATTCGACCAGGAAGCGAATTGGACATATTTTCTAGACAACTCTGATCCTACGGTTACAGGTCTAGCATTTGTGGAGACACTAAGCGAGCCCTTCGTTTATGCTGTGCAAGGCGAAAATGGCCTCACCGACTCAGCAGCTTTGAACATTACGATTTCCGGGGTTAATGATTCTCCTACAACCAGTGCCAACCCTACGCTTACCACAACTGCTACTGCCACCGTCACCACGGGTGTGGCAACCCTTGGCATTGAGATTTTTTCTCTAGGTAGTGGTGTTAGCCAGTTTGGTGATTTTGCCGCCCCTGAAAAGGGCCCAAACCAAAATCTCCTTGCACCTTGCGTCAATACAGAAATCACAGGTAACCTCTTGCGCGATTTAGAGGCGTCTGATCCTGAAAATGATAGCTTAAGTATCATCAAAATTTTTTTTAATGATGTAGCAGGTCAGCAACAGGTACTGGTAATTGGTGCCAATGGCACGACTGTACCTGTTTTTGATGGGAACATTAGCCAGCAACCAATTGGGACATTGGAATTAAAATCAGATGGCTCTTACGTTCTCATGGCCACGGACAACCCAGATTTAATAGCACAAAGTGCAGATTTCGTCAGTATGCGTATGCCCTATGTAGTACAAATTGTTGACAGTGGTATACCTGAGAAAGATACGTTCGGGCAATTTGGCATTACTATTCAGGGAGCCAACGATACTCCCAATGATCCAGGTGATGTCATGATAATGGTTCGCGATGTGATGGATTTCGATGCACCCGATACACAAATGGGAACAAAGACGATGGGTAATCTTTTGACTGAAAGTGGAGCAAGTGATCCTGATACAGGGGAATTTTTGACGGTCAAGAGTGTCAATAATGTAGAAATTATTGAAGATAACACAGAAGTTAAAATTTTTGATGCCACTTCAACCCTAGTCGGAACGTTAATCATCAATCCAAATGGCGATTATACGTTAATTGCCAATAGGAACAATGAAGGCCTGAATGCTTTGGACGATGTGGGGATCATTCTGGTAGAAAATGTTGAATTTACGATTCAAGATGACGGAGATAACCAAGGGGGCCCACCTAAAACAGCTTCAGCCTTTATTGACTTTGAGTTCAAGGGCACGAATGACAGTCCGAATGATCCTGCTGATGTAATGATCATGGTTCGTGACGTGATGGATACAGATGAACCAGAAGCTGGTGATTCTCCGATGGATACGAAGATCAGTGGTAATCTCCTCATACAGAGTGCTGCCAGCGATCCAGATCTCAATGACAGCATTGCAGCAGGAACATTGACGGTTAAGAGTGTGAATGGAGTCGCCATTAACGCAGACATGACGTCGGTTGACATTTTTGACAATGGCAACAGAATAGGCATTTTGGTAATTAATCCCAATGGAGATTATGTGTTAGTTGCCGATCCGACCAATGCTGCCTTGAATGCACTTGATGATGCTGATCCTTCGATCTTTGTTAATAATATTGTATTTGAGATCCAAGATGATGGAGACGAATTGGGGGGACCTCGCAAGGCAGCTTCTGCCTTGATTGATTTTGAGTTCAAGGGCACGAATGACAGTCCGAATGATCCTGCTGATGTAATGATCATGGTTCGCGATGTGATGGATACAGATGCACCTGAAGCTGGTGATTCTCCGATGGATACGAAGATTAGTGGTAATCTCCTCATACAGAGTGCTGCCAGCGATCCAGATCTCAATGACAGCATTGCAGCAGGAACATTGACGGTTAAGAGTGTGAATGGAGCCGCCATTAACGCAGACATGACGTCGGTTGACATTTTTGACAATGGCAACAGAATAGGCATTTTGGTAATTAATCCCGATGGGGATTATGTGTTAGTTGCCGATCCGACCAATGCTGCCTTGAATGCACTTGATGATGCTGATCCTTCGATCTTTGTTAACAACATTGAATTTGAGATCCAAGATGATGGAGATGCTTTTGACAGTACAGGCAAAACAGCTTCAGCCCTGATTTCTTTTGAATTCAAAGGTACAAATGACAGTCCGAATGATCCAGATGATGTGATGATAATGGTGCGAGATGTTATGGATTTCGATGCACCTGATACACAAATGGGAACGGAGACTACAGGTAATCTTTTGACTGAAAGTGAGGCAAGTGATCCTGATATAGAAGAGAATTTAACGGTTAAGAGTGTCAATTCCGTAAAAATTGAGGAAGACAATACAGAAGTTGAAATTTTTGATGCCAATGCAAACCTAATCGGAACGTTAACCATCAATCCAAATGGCAATTATACGTTAATTGCCAATAGGGACAATGAAGATCTGAATGCTTTGGATGATGTGGGGAGCATCGTGGTGGAAAATGTTGAATTTACGATTCAAGATGATGGAGACAACCTAGGTGGGCCACGCAAAACAGCATCAGGTGAAATCAGTTTTACTTTCAAGGGAATAAATGACTCTCCAACCGCCAATCCAGATTTTTGCGATGAAACAGGCCCTAACTCGATTCTTGAAAACGAAGCAATCACCACGGGTTTCAATATTTTAGTTAATGACACAGATCCAGATACTGGTGATGTACTGAATATAGGAAGTGTAGCTCAGCCAGTAATTTTGGTAGAAGCTGGTGACTTTGTGCCGGGTGACATTACGATCACACCAATAAATGATGCGACGGCTCCGTTTGTGTATCAATTCGAGAGTACGAGTGGTATCAGCATTTTGACGGTCACAGCTCTTGGTGATGTTACACTTTTGCATTTTGACGTTGATGGTATGCCCCCAGGTGTTGGAGCTTTTGATGTCTTGAGTGTGGATGACGAAATCAAGATTATAACTAGCTATGAAGCTACAGATGATGATAAATCAGATGAGTCATTCTTCGAAATCTGTATCAAAGGGGAAAATGATCCCTTATTCATGCCAGACGATGCTCAGTCCCTATTCGCTTGGTCCTTATTTTCTTTTGTAGATGGTGTTCCTGAAGATTTGAAAGTTAATGGTAACATCGATCCAGATGGTAAAGAACGGCAATTTCTTAAATTTCAGTTGAATGGACAGGATATCGAATTTGCCTACGATTTTAATGGTGACGGAAGCATAGGCGGTGGAACAGGTAAAGAGAGCGTCCTATTCCACAACTATAGCACTTTTCTTGGATTTCCCGTTATCATCGATGTACTAATTGTCGAAGCTCTTACTTATCAAGGCGTAGATACGTATGGGATTGACAACATCCAACCTGCAATGGAATTCCCCCTTAATGAACAACCGGATTTTGATCCCAACGATCCAGTCAATACATATTATATTCTTGAAATTCTTGGCAACGACATTGATGCAGCCAATAGACAGAGACCGATGTATTTTTTCGGATCCGAAGAAGCGGATAAAACTCCTCAGAATAGCCGAACCGATGTTCTTCTTGGATTTGGCGGGAATGATATCCTCACGGGCAATAACGGTGAAGAATATATTCATGGAGGAACGGGCAATGACACTATTCAAGGAAATAATCTGGATGACTTTCTCAATGGCGGTGCTGGTGATGATTCTATTGCAGGAGCTGCAGGCAACGATGTTCTTTTAGGTGGTACCGGAGTTGATGAGATCACAGGCGGTAAAGGATTTGATATTATCTATGGGGGGCTAGACGAAGACACAGACACGCTTATGGGTGGATCTGACTCTGATCTTTTTGTTTTTGCCATTGGTTTTGAAAATGGGTCTTTCACGCTGCTAAGTACGGGAGACAGCGTAAAAGGGTTTAATAGCTCCGGTCAGAATGCAGATTTTATAGGATTTTTAGACTTCTCTGTTGCAGCAAATCTTGCAAGCGGAGATATCGATCGAGACTTTTTTCTTGATGATCAGGCTGTTTTCCAGAAACTGAATAATGATGTAACGGTAGAAGTATCGGACGGTAACACCATTATTTCATTCAATGCTGGGAATATCACATTTGAGAACATTAGTAATCCCGATCTACTCACAGACCTTTTTAGTTCTGGCCAGATCCAAGTGGTTGAAGCTGGTGCGTAGCAGGGTAAAGATCTTGTCGTGTGGAAGCTTACGCTAAGTCTTGTCTACTTTATAGTGTACAGGGGCACTCTCAACAGATCCGACAGAACCAGTCAATTTACCATAAAATTAAGATTTGACAATGCACTAGATTCCGGCTCACTCGTTTTTCTAATCCAGCTCTTGGTGAACTGGGATGAGACGGCCCGTGAGGGATAACCTTGATTTGAATTATGCCCATAATCTCATGGCTCTAACCTACACATTCACCCGCCGATACCCTAAAGCCTCAGCAACATGTTCTGATCTTACACCGTCATAACCCTCCAAATCAGCCAATGTCCGTGCCACTCGTAAAATACGATGATAGCCTCTGGCAGAGAGTTTAAATTTCTCAGTGGCCTGCATAAGCAATTTTTGTCCCTGTTCGTCAGGCAGTGCGTGCCGCATCAATACCGTCCCATCAGCCTCAGCATTTGTGCTGATCTTCAAGCTTTCGGTTTTGCTGTGATAGCGTTGCCGTTGAATGGCTCTTGCTGATTCAACTCGGGTACGCACTTTAGTACTGGGTTCACCTGCTGCGTGCAGATGTAAATCGCTGACTTTGACTGCTGGTACATCGATTTGCAAATCAATTCGATCCAAAAGAGGGCCAGAAATTCTTGCTTGATAATTCAATGCACATTTAGGCGCTCGGGTGCAGGCACGATCTGGATCATCAATGTGCCCGCATCGGCATGGGTTCATCGCTGCAATCAATTGAAACCGGGCTGGATAAGTCACATGAGCATTGGCGCGAGCGATGGTGGTGCGCCCAGTTTCCATAGGCTGACGCAGCGCCTCAAGTGCATTGCGCTGAAATTCTGGCAACTCATCTAGGAAAAGTACACCTCGGTGCGCTAGTGAGGCTTCACCGGGTTTTGCCCGCAAGCCTCCACCAACCAGAGAGGGCAGTGAGGCTGAGTGGTGTGGATCGCGATAGGGGCGTTGCTGAATCAGGGATTTACCTTCAAGATGTCCTGCAACGCTGTGGATCATAGTCACTTCCAACGCCTCTTCTGGTGATAATGATGGCAATAGGCTTGGCAATCGCGCTGCCATCATCGATTTTCCAGCTCCCGGCGGACCGCACATCAGCAAGTTGTGGCCTCCGGCAGCAGTAATCTCAAGCGCTCGTTTGCCTATTCCTTGTCCCTTGATATCAGCCAGATCAGGCAGTTTTGCGGATGAGTCCAACAATTTTGGCTCTGGCTGCGACAATACTTGCGTTCCCTTGAAGTGATTAATCAGAGCAATCAGATTGGAAACCGCCAGGATTTGTAAATCGCTGGCCCAGGCAGCCTCACCGCCACAATCAGCGGGGCAAATTAATCCATGATCTCTAGAGGATGCATTAATGGCTGCTGGCAGCACGCCGGAAACATAAGAGATACTTCCATCAAGAGCCAACTCACCTAAAGATGTATACTGGGCGATTTCGTCTGCGGGCAAAACATTCATCCCAACCAACAAAGCGATTGCAATGGGAAGGTCATAATGATTGCCTTCTTTTTGCAAATCTGCAGGGGAGAGATTGACCACAATGCGTTTACCAGGAAGTGAAAGTCCTATGGCATGAAGAGCAGTGTGCACTCGTTCTTTTGATTCACCCACCGCTTTGTCTGGAAGGCCTACGACCTTGAAGGTGGGAAGTGAACTCGGCCTGATGTGTACTTGTACATCAATAGGCAGGACTTGGATGCCTTGAAAGGCGACGGTGGTAGTACTTGCAATCAATTTCTTCTCCTGTGAACCAGTTGGTCTTTGCAACCACTGACCACAGAAATTGATCACCGATTGCGAGCTATTTTTTCTTCAATGCCATCCCATATTGTGGATTCGACGTGAGTCCTTTCAAGTTGGTTCAAAACGCGAATCCCAGTAGGAGATGTCACATTAATTTCAATTAAGTATTCTCCCACTATATCAATACCAACGAAGAAAAGTCCAAGTTGTTGTAGCACCCCCTTCAATGCACCACACGCATAGGTGTCGCGTTCCGTGATCTTGCATGCTTGCGGCTGGCCGCCTACCATCATATTGCTGCGAATGTCTCCGGTTTGGGGAACGCGGGTAAACCCACCAATTAGTTCGCCATCTACCAGCAACAAGCGTTTGTCTCCAGCAAACACATCCGGTATAAATTTTTGCGCAATTATTGGGGTATCATAAAGGCGGTCAAAGAAATCGATGAGGGCGCTGATGTTGCTTTCCCTCTCTTGCAAGCGCACCACAGCTCGCCCGCCAAATTCATAGAGAGGTTTTAGGATGATGTCTTTGTGGAGTTCAAGAAAATCAAGGATTTGCTCTTTATTTTTTGCAATCAGGGTTGGGGGAATGAGTTCTGGAAACTGTAGTGGTAATAACTTTTCCGGTGCATTGCGAATACCAGCCGGATCATTGAGGACCAAGGTTGATTTTGGCAGTCTTTCTAGAATATACGTTGTCGATAGATAGGCCATATCCAAGGGCGGATCTTGACGAATCAGCACAAGATCCATGTCTGCAAGCTCTACAACACGTGTGGTTCCCAATTTTGCATGAACACGCGTTGTTTCTTCAACATGCAAGGGAGCCGCTACTGCCTTTGGGGTTGTATCCTCAAGAAAGAGAGCCCGCGGACAATAATGCCAAAGTTGACACCCGCGTTTTTGCGCTTCAATGGCAAGTGCAATGGTACTATCTGTTTGTAGCGCTAACTCTTCCAGAGGATCCATCTGAAAGGCAATACGCAGACTCATTATCTAGCCTGCGGTGCTGGAAAGCTCATCTGCATCTGCGGGTCTGCAACTGCCACCTTAGGTGCTTGTTCCTGTAATGGCATAGTTTGTTCACGATTTGGATGCGCTAACATAATATCTTTTTCTTCAAGTAAGCGCATGTAGTTGACCACTTCTTTCACTCCATCAACACGGCTTGCAATCTCCAAAACCCGATCCAATTCTTGCTGATCTTGCGCTATGCCAATCAGATAAACTTTTCCAGCGTACGTTTTAATATTGTAATTGCTGGAACGAACCTCTGGCTCAAACAACAGCTCTGCCTTAAGCTTGGTTGTCACCCAAGTATCACCAACGTATCCACCAATTCCTGCTCCATCGCCAACCAACATCTCATCAATAACCTCTTTAACGCCTTCTACTTTCCACACCAAACGTACAGCATCGATTTGTCGTTGCGGGGTATCAACTGCTCCTGTTAACAAAACTCGCCCCTCTCGAACAGATAATTCAACGGATTCGCTAAGGACGGGGTCAAAATCAAACCAAAGTGCATTCACTTCTGCTTTAATCGCCGCATCATCAATCACGCCACGAAGTCCGCGTTCTTCTGTGGCAGACATTCCTACCGTTGACGCTCCTCCAAAAACAGCAACGGGTGCACATCCTTGTAAAAAACCACTGCCTATTGTCAAAAGGCCTAACAATGCTACATTATGGGGCTTCATCATCTTCCATACTCCTTAAAATTTAATCTATATTCTCTGGATACCAGGCCGTTACCAAATGGCGGGGCCACCGCCAACTATGAACAACCATGACATCAAATCGAATCGTTTGAAAGTTTATTTCCCTTCTATGAGATATATAGAATTGCGCCGTTTGTTCAATCCTTTTTTGCTGTCTTCCGGAAATAGCTTCCACAGCAGCCTCTATCGATGGCCGTGCTTTGACTTCGATAAAAACCAGTTGCGAAAAACGTCTGGCAATGATGTCAACTTCACCAAAGGGACATCGGAATCGGCGCTCTAAAATGCGATAGCCTTTAAGACGCAATGCCCAGGCGCAAAAGATTTCGGCGAGAATTCCTTTTTGATAAGTGCTGAAAAACACTTCCCTAATCCCATTTTATACCCGTGCTGAATCAAAATATTGAGTTTTATGGCAGTGAAAAGCGCGCAGTTTACTTGGGTAAATGAGCACTTTGAGTGTACCAGAAAACCGACAGTTTGATTCAGCTTCATATGTGTTTTTATCTTTATACACCCCAGAGTTGCAAATAAAAAGATTAATTTCCGGTTCTGGGAGCTTAGCGCGGGTCTTAACTCTCTTGTAAGAAGATAGCATTAGAATAAAATAAGAAAAATCTTTTAGGAAAAATGCAAATGACTGGCAGTACCTGCGAAGTAATGATTGTGGGAGCAGGCCCCACAGGGTTGAGCATGGCATTCGAGCTTGCGCGTCGGGGGATTTCCTTTCGCATCATTGACAAAGCCACCGCACCTTCAAGTCACTCGAAAGCCCTTGCTGTTCATGCCAGAACGCTTGAGTGTTTTTATGACATGGAGTTAATCCAGGAGATCCTTGCAAAGGGACACAAAGTACAACAAATTAATGCCTATCTAGACAAAGAGCCGCGCCTTGGTTTGTCTTTAAACCAATTGGCAGATACTCCGTTTCCCTATGTGAATATGATTCCCCAAAATGTTCTAGAAGGGATCATGATCGAGCAACTTGAACAAAAAGGCAGCAAGATCGAATGGGGAGTCGAATTGACCAGCCTAACTCCGCACGCAAACCATGTAGTTCTTGGCACATCTAAGGGGAAAACCAAGAAACAAATAAAGGCCAGCTGGGTTATCGGCTGTGATGGAGCACATAGCAAAGTACGAGATGAATTGGATATTCCCTTTTCAGGATCTCGTTACGAGGATCAATTTTTACTGGCTGATGTTGCTCTAACCAGCGAGCTAAACCCCCAACAAGGCCATCTGTTTCTTGATGAAGAAGTCCTAGCTGTGTTTCCCATGGGTCAAGGAATGTCTAGGGTTATCACAACTTATCCTTCTCAGGATGCCACTCCTAGTGATAAGCATATCAAGGAGTTGCTGGAAGACCGCTTTAAAAATTTATCACCTGTGCCTGTTTCAATGAGTCAGCTACAGTGGACTTCGTTTTTCAATATCCACAGACGGATTGTCGAAAAAATGCAGGTAGGGCGTGTGTTTTTGGCAGGTGATGCTGCACATATTCACAGCCCCGTTGGCGGCCAGGGTATGAACACAGGTATTCAAGACGCCTACAATCTTGCTTGGAAATTGGCATTACATCTACAAGGAAAGGTTAAACAAGATTTCCTTGAAAGTTACCAAGTCGAACGCCATCCAGTGGCTGTGGGTGTATTGTTGGGAACGAACATAGCAATGAAAATGATTATGGTGCGCACGCATTTCCTTCGCAAAGCAAGGAATATCATAGCTCCTTTGATCTTTAATCTGCCCTATCTGCATCGTCGGTTGCAGACTTTGATTTCCGAAACAGCGATTCAGTATCGTACAAGTCCTATTGTTTTTCATGAGGATTCTTCTAAAGATTGGGCCATAACCTGGATAAAATCCAAGGTGCGCCGTCGTTTGCAACCTGGTGATCGGGCACCAAATGCCCCTTTGGCAATTGCCAAGACTTACGATCACATAAGCCTTTTTGAGCTTACACAAAAAAGCCCTGATCATACTTTGCTCTTATTTCTTGGCAGCGCCGCTAAGGAAATCAAAACTTACGCCAAGCAATTGCAACAGCTTGTTGCAGAATGTCCAGATTTTCTGAGCGGCCATTTTATAGTGAGTGAACAATCTATCGATTACAATTTGCTTGATCAGGTGGATGAATTGTTTTATCTTGACCGAAACGGACGTGCGCATGGAAGCTACAATATAATAAAACCCACCTTATGTTTAATTCGTCCCGATGGATACGTTGCATATTTGGGAGCAGCAGAAGATGAAAAGGGGTTCAAACAATATCTTTGCGAGCATTTCGTGTTAACAACTAAACCAGTGGTTAACGTCAGTGAAAACAAAAAACAGGTACAAGCTCAGTAATAGGAAAAAAATGGCAGAAATTCGCTCCGTTTGTGTATTTTGTGGATCATCTAATAGTGCCACTCAGGTGTATAAAGATGCCGCGCAAAAACTTGGTAAAATCCTGGGAAAAAATGATGTGCGTTTGGTTTATGGGGGCGGACAAGTAGGATTGATGGGAACTATTGCCAATAGTGCTTTGGAGGCAGACGGGAAGGTGACAGGTTTTATCCCTCAGTATTTGCACGAATTTGAAAAAGGCCATACGGGAATCACAGAGCTCTTTATCGTTGATACAATGCATGAACGCAAGCGTTTGATGGCAGATCATTCAGATGCATTTGTTATTCTACCAGGTGGTTTTGGTACCCTGGACGAAATTTGCGAGATTTTGACGTGGAAGCAACTCCGTCTCCACTATAAACCCATCGTTTTTGTGGATGTAGATAAATACTGGTCTCCCTTGTTTGATACCTTTGTCCAGCACATGATTGATAAGAATTTTGTCCACGCAGAACACAAAAATTTTTATGTCATTGTTGATGATGTCGATCAGGTATTGCCGACTTTGAAAGGGATACCAGGTGCAGGGCCCGATTTTGTGAATAAGTGGTGGTAAATTGAAGGTTCGGCACTGTACCAGTTCCATTCCTCATCCCTATTTCCCCTAAGGACGCTAGGAAAAATAACATTTATAATCGTGTTTCGCGTTCTGTTGCTTGATCTTGCTGCGTAACGCTGTCTATAAAGTATTTTAGTTAGATTGTAAAGGTTATTTTTCCTAGCGTCCTAAGCCATCCAAACTTTGCTCAACATATCAGATAGAGACAGCTCCTGTTTGATGATTCCCAAACTTACTGCCGGTACTTGCTTTGTCGTAAAGTGCTTTCTGATGAAATAAAGACTGAATTGAGCTCTTGTCAAAAATATGAATCTACCACACAAACGCTCGAGAATGGAACTGGTACAGTGCCTTTGCTCAGGGCTACCTCATGAAATAGTCATCATATATTGCTTAAATCCTTATCTACAAAGGGATACCGGCCGTTTTCAGTCTACAAAAAGCACGTAGTATTGCACGTATCTGCAAAAGCTATCAAACCCTTTGTAGATAAGGTTTTGGGAAAAACAACATAATCTTCATGAGGTAGCCCTGTGCCTTTGCTGACACGGCGCCATTTATCAGCTATCCCCGTCTCGAATGCAGATTGCTCTTTGCAACCCGGGTCATCTCGACCCAAGTAAACTGCGCGCTTTATTTTGATTCAGCACGAGTATATCCCGTTTGGGTTAAGGCATCTCTAAGATATTTGATTGTTCTGTGAGTGTAGGTCATGTTATCACCATGGGCAAAGGTGCCAAAAACTTGACCTGTTGTTGAGATAAGTTTTTTGTGAGAGCTACCGGTGGATTCCTTGACGCTTTGATCCCCGTGAACATGACGCCACAAACTTTTAAAATTTGCGTAGGTAACTTTTTTAAATTGCTTAGCGTTAAAAATGCAGTCAGCTGTTTTTTGGTGTTTTCCGGAGAGTTCTGCATACGGATTAGATCCATCAAAGGAAAGGGCTGGTTGTTTCTTATGAAACACTCGCATCCCTCGTGGTCGTAGTCGTGGGCTTGGGCTTGGGCTTGGGCTTGGACTTGAACTTAGACTTGGACTTTCTATTTCTTGAGAAGCAGGCTCTGGTTGTTGTGCAGTAATTTCCGGCTTGGCTTTTTCTGGTGATGAGTTATCTTTTGCTCTTTGCCGAGGGCGAAGGGACTCAACAGAAACTGTTTTTGGTGCTGGAGTTGGAACAATGGCTTCCTGTTGTTTATTGACCTTTCGTTCCGCTTCTGCTTGTGCTGAGTCGATTTTTGTCTCTTGTGTGGGGGCTGGAGAAGTAATTGCCACCTCTGTGTCTTGGATAGATGGTGTTTGCGGTCGTGGTTTTAACCATTCAGGATAAAGTAACTCCGGAATTTTTCCATAAAATGGGCGCTTTTCATCCCAAAGGCTCAATTCATAAATCGTATTTTGGATTTTTGTGACCTTTTTTGTCCAATTTAATAAGGTGATTTCTACCTCGTGTTTTTCCAAATGGTGTTGCCAGTTATAACAGTCGGTGTTGAGAGAGTCAGGAAGTGGTTCATCGTCGTATTCCAGAATGGCTGCATCCGGGTGCCCAAGATAATCATCTCTACCGCTGAAAAGATCAAATAATGTCGTTGAACATCTTATTTTTAACTTAATTTGGCTCGGCAAGGTTCTAGGATCGACCATTTCCCAAGCATACAAAATAAGCTGATTTAAAGATTGATAACGGTCTGTTGATTGACGTGCAAGAAATTGCACCTCTTCGCCTAACGTGTCATAGAGGCTAGGCTTAGTTGGGCCATAAGGGGTGAATTGAGAGCATTTACCTTGTTGTATGAGTGAAATATTGCCTCGCACCGCTTGTACCAGGGTTTTTCTATTGTTAAGGAAATCAAATCGAAGATCTAACAAAATGTCCAAAAGTTTTTGCGGCGTTAACTCTCCTGTCGAAATTTTTGTAAATTTGTCTTTTAAAGCCTCTAGGGCCCTGATATTTCCTTCGATGGCAGGCTCGGCCATAGAGTTGATCAATTCACTATCTAACATATCTGTTTCAAAATCAATAAAATGATCAATAAAGCCACAGGCCTTTAATGGAATTTCATCACGATGATCATTATCAGAAGCCTGTGCAACTGGTGCATACGCCAAAAAAACTGCTAAACAGAACCAAAAATTTTTCATTTTCCTAACCAATTAATACAAATAACATACCTGATATATAGGGGAGTATTTATCGATTGTCAAATATTGGTATAATGAAGCTGAATCAAAACTCAGGTTAATTTAAACTTTGAAGCCTCTCAAGCGCGGCCTGCATTTTTTCTTGCTTTGCTCTGGCCTGTTGCAGCCGTAATTCATTTTTAGCCACCACTTCTTGAGGAGCACGGGCTACAAAATCTTGGTTGCTCAGTTTACGATCCAAAGCTGAGATTTCTTGAGTAATATCTTGCATCTCTTTCTTGAGCCGTTGTCTCTCTTGTCCAATATCCATAATTCCCTCAAGTGACAGGAACAACGTTGCTTCACTCAGGACAACCTGGATGCCTGCACCACCGGGTTTTTGCCCTTCTTGAATCTCAACCAAAGAGAGTCGGGCCATGCGCATTATCCCCTGCTCATAACGCTCTAGAATTTGTTGGCGCTCTGCGCGACCTTCCAACCAGTAGAGGGAGAGCTTGGCTCCAGCTGGTACATTCATTTCACTGCGGGTTGCACGGATTTGGGTGATTAAATCTATGACCCAGGCAATTTCTGCTCCTTCTTCTGACTCTGACTCTGTTGTCTTTGCATATTGAGGCCAGGAAGAGACCATCAATTCTCCACGTTGTGCGCCCGTGAGTTGATGCCAAAGTTCTTCGGTAACAAAGGGCATGAAGGGGTGCAACAGGTGTAAAATTTGCCCAAACACCCAGGCCGTTGTCGCACGGGTTTCTGCAATAGCATCATCATCACCAGAGAGGATTGGTTTAGTAAACTCTAGATACCAATCACAAAAACGGCCCCAGATGAAACGATACAGCAGAAAACTGGCCTCATCAAAGCGATATGTTTTAAAGGCTGCCTCCAAGTTATGCTCCAGCTGTGCGACTTCACCTACAATCCACCGATTAAGGAGAACTTGATTACCCGCAGGGTTAAAACCTTCTTCCCACTGACATTGATTTTGCTGGCAATAACGAAAGGCATTCCAAATTTTTGTGGCAAAGTTTCGGTATCCTTCAACCTGAGTCTTGGAGAAGTTGACATTTCTTCCTGGCCCTGCCAGCGCTGCTAGCGAAAACCGAACTGCATCAGCTCCATAAGCTTCAATCGACTCAAGGGGATCAATTACATTGCCCTTGGACTTGGACATCTTCTGCCCCTTATCATCCCGAACCAGAGCGGTTATGCAGACGGTATGAAAAGGCACATCTTTCATGAAATGTAGCCCCATCATCATCATCCGGGCAACCCAGAAAAAGATAATGTCATGACCTGTTACCAACACATCGCCTGGATAACCTTGCTTTAATGCAGGTGTTTTCTCAGGCCAGCCCAAGGTTGAAAACGGCCACAGGCTTGATGAAAACCAGGTATCTAGCACATCTTCATCCTGGGTTAGTAAAACCTGTTTTCCGTAGTGTTTGCTGGCAATTTCTTGAGCCTCCGCTTCATCCATGGCAACAAAAATCTTGCCGTCCGGCCCATACCATGCAGGAATTCGATGTCCCCACCAGAGCTGACGCGAAATACACCAGGGTTGAATATTATTCATCCACTCAAAATACGTCTTTGACCAGTTCTCTGGAACAAAACGAGTCTTTCCTTGCTGTACGGCTTCGATTGCTGGCTCTGCCAGAGTTTTTGCATCAACGAACCACTGATCTGTTAGGCGAGGTTCGATTACAGCATTAGAGCGATCTCCATGCGGAACCATGATCACAGTTTCGTCTTCACCAGCTAACAATTCCTGCGCCTGGAGCTGCTCTAAAACTTTTTTACGCGCCTTGAGACGATCTAACCCGTAAAAGGCCTCGGGTACATTCTCATTTAAACAGCCGTCTTCCTGCATAATATTAATAGCAGGAAGATTGTGGCGAAGCCCGACTTCAAAGTCATTAAAATCGTGTGCTGGTGTTATCTTAACAGCTCCTGTGCCCTTTTCAGGATCACAGATTTCGTCCGCAATGATGGGGATTTCTCGATTCACCAATGGTAATCGCACGCTTTTTCCTATCAAGTGCTGATAGCGCTCATCTTCTGGATGCACGGCAACAGCCGTATCACCAAACATTGTCTCCGGCCGGGTGGTTGCAATTTCAATATGACCTTCTGAACCGATGATGGGATACTTAAATCGCCACATTGTACCCTTGGTTTCAACATTTTCAACTTCAATATCTGAAATAGCCGTCAAGAACTTGGGATCCCAATTAACCAGACGCTTATCACGATAGATAAGTCCCTGGCGATAAAGCTGCACAAACACGTAACGAACCGCCAAACACAGTCCTGAATCGAGAGTAAACCGTTCACGCAGCCAATCAGGCGAAATACCTAGACGGCGCAGCTGATGCACAATACGACTGCCGTATTCTTTTTTCCAGTCCCAGACTCTTTCAAGAAATTTCTCCCGCCCCAATTCTTGGCGCGAAAGGTCTTCTGATTTTAGTTGGCGTTCAACAACCATTTGCGTTGAAATACCTGCATGGTCCGTTCCTGGTTGCCATAAAACGTCGTAGCCACGCATGCGATGATAACGCACAAGAATATCTTGCAGAGTGTGATTAAGAGCATGGCCTATGTGTAAGCTCCCAGTAACATTGGGAGGAGGCATCATGATTACATAGGGCTGCTTTTTTCCTGCAAAAGCCGGCTGAAAAGCACCTGAATTTTCCCAAATAGGATAGATCGTCGCTTCGATTTTTGTGGGTTGATATGTCTTCTCGAGCATCTGGAACTAAGCGGCTTTTGACTGATGTCGGGTAACTTTTGCAATTTCTTCGGCAACCAGTTTTTTCACCACGGCAGGCAAGTGCGCATCTAACCACTGTTTGAGCAGTGGTCGCATGATCTCTTGAGTATACTGGTCCAATGATTTATTACCAAGTACGGGAGGGGTATTGCCAGCTAACAAAGATTCTTGCAGCCCTTTAAGTTGCGCAAAGGCTTGTGCCGTTTCTTGCAAAACCTCTGGGGCTATCAAGGCATCACAGGGATCAGATACCTCAGCAACAGGCGTTTTAAGGGGTAGAATATCCTCGGTTTTTTGGGGCGGATCACACAACATCTCCGCAGTGAGTTCAAGCAGATCACTCTCCTGCACGGCTTCATCTTTTACCACTGATTGTTTTTTCACAGAACGTTTTTTCAGGCTAACCACACTGGCTTTCGAGCGAGATGATATTGGGACCAAATCCTCGTTCAAAATCTGACGAATCGAAGCCAAAATATCTTCTGTAGGTAGCGGCTGGTTACTTGCTTCTTGCGTGCGATTCATCACGAACTCCTTACCTCTTCATGGGAGGACTGCATAGCAGCAGGGTATTTTGGATCATCCCCCCAACCAAAGACTTTCTTGCGTACACTTTCGTAGTGTTCTTCAATCTTGTAACGCTCTACAGGCAATTGCAGGTATTGGGCCGTCAGATTACCCATGGATTGCAGAACCTGATATTCGGCAACAATTTCATCACGACGCGCTTGAACCAAACCAAGTTGAGCTTGCAACAACTCTGTCTGTGCATCCAATACATCTAGGTAGGAACGCTCTCCAACCTCAGCTTCCAAAATAGCACCATCTCGGCTGAGAGTTGAAAATTTCACTTGCGCTTTGAAATGCTCAATTCTTTGCAGAGCTGCAACCCAGGTCTCCCAGGCTTTAATGGCATCTTCCCGGGCAAGTTTACGTGCCTGGTCCAAATTATGACGAGCTTGGGCTGCCTGTTGCACTCTCTGGCGAGAACGAGACCAAACGTTTCCCTGCTGAATCACAGGCACTGTCAGCCTCAGTATTGCCGAGGCAGTATTGTTATGGGTATTTGGCCCATTTACTTGCAAGTTACGGTCTGCTTTTCCAGTGAGTTCAACTCGTGGTAACAAGCCGGCAGAATCTTCGTCAATTTGTCGCTTTGCTGATTTTTCGCTATAGATTGCGCTTAAAACCCGAGGGTCAGCATCTTGAGCAAGAGCAATCAGCTCTTCTTTTGATTTGGGAAGGTTTTCAAGCAATTTCGGCTCTTCGATTAATCCGGGATCGCAGCCTATAACTTTGACATAATTTGCATTAGCCGTTTCCAGATCTCTCAAGGCATCCGCTAAATCTGCTTTACCTCTTGCAAGCCTTGACTCAACTTGTGCAACATCGGTCAACGTTCTTTCACCGACTTCTAGAGCGGCTCGCACAGCCTCAAGCTGCTCTGTTAAAGACTTGACGTTGGCCTCATTAAAATCAATGGCGGCTCTCCTGAAAATCACATCCATATAAGCAGTAACGGCATCCAACAAAGTACGTTGCTCACGATCAAAGAAGTCATAATGATCTGCTGTTACCCCATGCTCAGCACGATCCATCGCTGCGATTGTGCCACCACCACTATACAATTG
>JBDLIP010000016.1 GCA_039714795.1 Pseudomonadota bacterium
ATCCTTAAAGCAGGCAGCCATTCTCATCTCTGATTATGTTGATCATTATAACAATCAGCGCCTCCACAGCGCTATTGGCTACATTGCACCAATTCAAAATTAAAAATGAGTGCATTCTGTCAGAAAATCTGATACCAAGAAGGTAGGACTTGATCGATGAGATTGGGCCTTTGTAGTATCTAAGAAACGAAGGTCATTTGTCCGATTCCCGCTGAACCAACACAGTCGCACGTTTGGAAAATTAGCGTTCAGGATGACGGCTGAGGTGTGTAACACACAATTCAATCATTCTGCACAGCTGCTTTTAAAGCAAAAGCCCCAGCAAACAAATTCACTGGCACTGCAAAAAGGCTGCACGCAAACAAAAGCCACAGAGCATTATTGGGACAGACATCCTGCTGAGCAGCAACAATTGCCCCACAAGCAAAAATAAGTGGCGGAATCAGCAAAGGAAAAACTAACACTGACGTCACCAATTGATGCGACCTCATTCCCAATACGATCGTGCTCGATAAAACTGCAAGAGCACTCATACCAGGAACTCCCAACAAAAACGACGCAAACACAACAAATATCACCAATTGTTTCACGTGAAACATAATTGCGCATAACATCAACAGAATGCTGGCTTGGGTCAGGACAATCAAGCAATGTACACAAGTTTTTACCAACATGACCCACTCGAAATTAATTTCTAACTCATAAAGCTGTTCGAGTGTGCCATTCTTTAAGTCAGTTTCAAATAGCTGAGAAACCATTAAGGAGGACACAAACAAAATAATCACCCACAACAGCACTGGGAAAAAGGTAACATTTGGCCCCGCAGCAATTGTGAACACTAGCAATGTCAATAATGCAAAGCTTAGCAATGCCAGATAGGATCCTTTCTGGCGACAAAGCTGCAAAAACTCTGTTTTCAATAGAGTTAGCAATATATTCACGCAACTTCCCTCAGCAAACTAGGTAATGTCAAATCAAGGTGCTGGTTCGGTTGCCAGATTTTGGAACTTGCAAATGATTGGTGTGACACAAATATAACGCTCCCCCCTTGTTGTTGATGCGCTTGTATTAGGGAACACAAAATTTTTTGTCCATCTGTGTCGAGTCCAGAAAACGGTTCATCCAATAACCAAAGCCATGCAGAAAAAATCTGCAAGCGGCATAAATTTAAACGTTGACGTTGCCCCTGGGAGAGCAATGCTGTTGGAAATTCAGCGAGATCAGTCAAGTCACACACAGCAAGTATCTCGCCTATGTCTTGAGAACTACCTGGCTGCAATCCAGACCAATAACGCATCATTTCCACCACCGTCAAGTGTGTTTTCAGACCCTGCTTATGGTTAATCAGTAAGCAACGCTGGGAAAAAGCAGCAGGTTCTTGCCATTGCAGCTTTCCGGAGCTTACGGGTAGCAACCCAGCGATCAGCCGGAGTAGGGAGGATTTGCCCACACCATTTGCACCTTTTACCTGCAAACTTTCACCTTGAAGGATTTGAAAATTGACTCCTCTAAAAATAGGAGTGTCGCCACGGATACACCCCAATTCACGTCCCAATAAGCTAGGGGCGAAACTCATGTGTTTGCAATAGATGTTTTTGCAGCAAGGATACTTTGGTAAAAATCAAAATAAGACTGCACAACCTTTTCTTCCGTAAAGTCGGATATATAGGTCTCGAATCCCCCCGCAACGATTTTGTCAGCCAATTTCTTGTCTGCTATCACAGCATTGACAGCGCCGGCAAGTGCGTTTACATCATCAATCGGCACCAACATCCCATTTTCACCATTTTTAACATGCGCTTTCGGACCCGCACTGGCGGCAGTCACCAGAGGAACTTTGTGCAACCATGCCTCAACCATCACTGTGCCAAAAGGTTCATAGCGCGAAGGAAACACACAAATATCTGCTGTTTCCAGCAAGGCTGCACGATCATTACGCCAACCTAAAAATAGCACTCGATGATCAACTTGAAGACTCTTAGCCAAAACCTCCAGCTCACCACGTAAAGGCCCCTCTCCGGCTATCCACAAATAGGCTGAGGGTATATCCACAAGAGCCTTCAATAAAACATCGAGACCTTTTTTCGGATGCAACCGAGCCAAATTCAAAAGCAACGGCACATCTTCAGGGGTATCAAAATCCTGGCGGTTTACTGCTTTAGCAGTTTGGCTGGGACAAAACGTCCTTAAAACCTGCACCCTTTCAGTTGGCCACCCTTCTGCTACCTGATGCCGGCAAATATCCGGAGTGACTCCTACAAGGTACTCACAGTTATGATAATTGGACACTTTATAGTACCCACCAAACCACCCCACATGGATGAAAGGATTTTTAACTTGCTTCCTAAATGATTTTTGCGGACAAAACTGGGTAGCACGATTCATCCAGGTTTGCACAATATCGGGTTGAAAGTTGGAGATAACTTTTTCAATCCCAGGTCGGGTTTTCCAATCAAAAGGCTTGCGAAACGGAAGCGTGGTTACAGGAATGCCCGCGCTTTTGAGCATCTTTTCACACGGCGCACCATCACGAATCACGGCCTGCTGTTTGAGCCCTTTTTTATGCAGCGTGCAAACGGTATCGGCAAAAGCAGTTTCCGCGCCGCCAACCTCGCGCCCACCCATGATCTGTAGAACTTTCATGATACTTTCTAACCTGAGTTACTATGGGGCCAGCTTAGGGGAAAGCGAGGTGAAAAGCTAGGATGATGTTTGGGAGGTTACCTGTGAATTATCTTCTTCGTCCTTGCTGGGGTTTTGTGATTTCTCTTCTGCGGACTTTTCTTCAGCTTTAGTAGAGCCATCAGTTATCTGGCTAACACTAAAGCCTCTAATAACACTCCTAAATCTAACTTGGTCTGAAATATTTTGCGGATTGAGAACCCTTTTTACAGTCGACCGCGCTTCAGGAGTACTAACAATTTTATCCCGTGCTACCAATGCATAAGCTGCCGATAATGACCTTTCTTGCGAAAAGTTCTCTTCTTGTAAACGCTCATACAAATTCTTTGAAACAGGATTTTTATTGATAGTAATCACAATTTCTTCCCTACCCCTTTCGTTTTGTAGGTGAGTATCGATAGTAACCTCAACGTCTGCAATGAACTTTTTTGCTTCTGAGAATGGGATTGACTCTCCTAAGGGGTACGATTCTCCCACAATCTGTTCAGGCGGATAAAAAACTTGCTTGAATAGGTTGAGAATTCCCTGTAGCTCGCGAGCTTGATTCTGTTTTGCGCCCCGCAATAGGGAAATGACTCGAGAATTAATGTTTTTCAGAAAATCATCTTGCGTTATAGATGGTTCTGATGTTTGTGACTTTAGTCCAGCAGCATGGCGCACTAATTTCCGAGCATCCTCTATGGATAGTGTCGATTGCTGTAAACCTTCAAAAGCTTGCAGTTCTTGACCTTCTAGCTGTCCACTATACAAATACCATAAAATTGCACCCCCCAAATCACTTTCATTCTTTGGTGAAGCCTCTGGGAATACTTTTTTAAACTTCTCTACACCAAGTTTTTTCAATTCCTCATTATCTAGTTCATTATCGGAATCTATGTTCTCTAACACTACCTTGGCAATCTTTTCAGCTTGGGATTTTTCTAAGCTTACCCCCTCCAACTGCATAAAACTTTTCCCAAGTAGAGTTTGTTGAATACGTTCAAATTTAGACTTCGTATTGGTTGAAGAATTTTGTGCTATTGGTGGCGCAGGAGGAGGGGGAGGGAAATTTCCAGTCTGACTGGATACAGAAATTTTCTGGTCCAATTTGTTGATAGCTCCCAATATAAGATTCAACTGATCAGGTGAAAGAGTAATTGGAACACCACACCCTGGGCCATTGGATTCAATCTGTGTAATCGTATTCGTAACTTCCATATCACTCATTGGTTGCGGCTGAGGATTTTGCTGTGCTTTAGAAGGAGCACCTTCTTGTGTTTGGTTTTCAGTATTATTTTGCTGCGCTAATTGTTGTTTTAGTTTTTCTACTTCTTCCTTCAAGGATGCAATTTTTTCATCTTTTTGTTCTAGAGAAAGAGTGTTGTATTTTTGTTCTGATGCGTTTAAATCAACTAATTCAAGTAAGTGCTTAGCCCTTTCACATGCATTATCTCGCTGTAAGTCTAAAGCCTTAATAGCACCCATAAAAAAAGGCATACCATCGTTAGCTTTTTGTCGGCTTTTTGCTAATCCTACCTCTAAATCGAATTGGCCTGCCTTCACTGCTAGATTCACTTTTTCTTTAAATTCTTCATTGTAATAAAAAGATAGATAAGCTCGAAAATTTTTGTAGGCCTCATCAGCGTCATTTCGCTCTATTGGAGCCAGCGATTGAATAAGATTGTTCAGACCAGTTCTTAATTCTGTGGTGAAGGTAATTGGTTGTTGAGAAACAGTAGTATTGCCACGTATTTCTTCCTGGTCATCTGTAAAACTATCACTAGTAGCACCACAATCGTACACAAAACTGTTTGTTAGACATGCAAACATTAACCAAAATTGCAAATAACGGATAATGGGCTTCTGGAGAATCTTGAGCAACATAAAACATACCTCGCATCACATTAAAAATTTAACTAAACGGTTCACTCACCACTAAACTAGCTTAGTTACTAGTATGGATCGACATTCCATGTCAATAAGTTTTTTAGTATTTATTTTAAAATATTGTAAAATTTTTTGGGAATTTTATCTTTGTTAATGTTGGGCGGAGCTCATAGAGATTTTCAAAAGAGGGTGAGTTCCGCTCAACAAAAAAATGTACCACAGAATTACCCCTAAATGATGTATCCATAACATGAAATTAAAAATCCCGTTGTGGAAAAATTTCTCAAAATTACATAAAAATTTTACAACATTTTGAACCAAATACCAAAAAACCATTGACATAGGGGATAAGTCTATATTATTAGGTAGCTCAGTTCGGCAGTGAACAGCTTGCCGCAATTTATTTGTTAATTTGTACAGTAAATTTAATTGATATTATCAACGAGTAAGGAGATAAAATGCAGAAGACTACTTTGTATACACTACTTTGCACAACTGTGCTTTCAACGGGCGTTATGGCAACTGAGACCCCAGAACGCGTGGCATATCACAGAAGTCATATGGGTACAGCAAATTTTACACCCAATACTGAACGTGCAATGAAAAAAATCCTCAATGCAAGCTACGATCGTTCTAAAAGTGATGCTACAGGGCAAACTAAGCGTTTGATTGGTTATGAAACAGCAGTTAAAAAAGTAGATTTATTAGAGGAAGAACAAATTGCGATAAAGCAAGAAATGACAGAGTTACAGTCTAAAGTTACATCATTGCAAGAAACAACTGGAAAGCTCAACCAGGAAGCAATATCTTTGAAAACAACTTTATCTGGCCTAGAGTTAGCTAAATCACAGTTGGAAAAAAATTCTGAAACAAACAAACAAGCAATTGGTGCCTTGATAAAAACTTTGGGGAAGACCCAAGATGAACTTACTAGGAAAACTACACAGGCGGAGGAAAGCAACATTGAAATGCAAAACCTAATTGACAAGATCAATGGTTTGAAGCTTCGTTCAACAACAAACACTGATGTTAGTGAAGAAGACTTACAGAAGGATCCATTGACACTAGATCCAGCCGTAGATACAAATCCAATTGTTAGTCAAACCAAGAGTAATGATTTGACTAGTTTTCTGAGTGGTGACAATAAATTCTAATATGCCTTTGAATTGTCAAGCAAAAACCCCTAAATGAGCGTGATCAACGTTGGTTTTAGGGGGCTTTGTTCATTGCTCTTGTTGTGTTAAAACCTTAAGATATTTTGCCGCCTTACGAGATTGATATTAAAAAATGCAAAAAGTGATTTTGGTCATGATTGTGGTTATGCTTTCCGCATCTTGCACAGTCCGTGAGGTGGTGTCTGCTCAAGAAGTTCAAATACAAGCCAGGTCCGAAAGTGATTCGTGGATTGATAAGTGGCGACTGGGCCTTGGATTGGGATTGGACTATCACTATTTCGAAGCCAAGCTAAAGGATGATTTCTCTCAAATAAGCAAGCATTTGAAAAGCACTAGATCGCAAACAAAAAAAAATTTTAGCATTTCACCTTCCTTAGAAATTGGCGCAACTTTAAAGAAAGATTATTATTTTGGTACCCTGGTGAGTTGGCACTACCTAAATACCAATGCCGAATCACGTGCCCCTTTAATAGAACATGACCGCTTATTACATGATTTTCAGATGGATTATTTTCTGGATCTTCTCTTAAAACCAGGTATCAAGATTGTTCCTAATTTTATGGTCTACGGACTTATTGGTCCCACAATTCTTAAGTGGTCTCACAAAACCAGCCAATTTAGAAACGATGTGCTGGTTAAGGAATTTAAAATAAGACAAACAAATGTTGGACTAGGAGCAGGGCTTGGTTTTGAATATAACATTAAAGAAAGTTGTTCCCTGAGCGTAAACTATGTCTTTCATATACATAAATCAGCAAAAAATTCAGGCTTTACGTCTGTCCCCAAAGCTTTACCTCCTCCATTCAATCAAATCATAATTGATGGGCCCGTCTCCAAAAAAGTCGAACCGTCCTACTCAACAATTGGCTTACGCTTCACATACTTCTTGTAACAATAACCATGCAATTTCACACTCACACCAACCGAGGCATTCTCCGCCTCACCGGCCCAGACCAGTGCACTTTTCTACAAGGGCTCATCACCAATGATATCAACAAAGCAAGCGCTGACACGACTCTCTACAGCGCCCTCCTAACCCCTCAAGGAAAGTTCCTCTATGATTTTTTTGTTTTTGTTATTGGAGGTGCGCTTTATATCGAGTGCGAGAAAGATCGTCTCAGCGCTCTACAAACACATCTCAACAAATTTAAACTCCGCTCTGATGTCAATTTGAGCGATGTTACAGACCAGTGGCAAAGCATTAGTTTGTTTGGAGAAAATGCGCATGCCCTTTTCAACCTAAAACTGCAAACTGGACAGACTTCGCTTTTTGAAGACGGCATTGCTTTTGTCGATCCGCGCCTTAAAGAACTAGGTGTTATGGTCATCTTACCGCGTACGACAAAAATCCCAAAAATACTCACTGAGAACGCAACTGAAGTCTCCTTTGGTCTCTATGATCAACACCGGCTCTTACTTGGAATTCCCGACGGCAGCCGAGACATGTTGCCAGATAAAGCCATTCCCCTTGAATGCAACCTTGATGCCCTCAATGCCATTGATTGGAACAAAGGGTGTTATATGGGACAAGAGCTAACATCTAGGACAAAGCATCTAGGTATCGTGCGCAAACGTTTGCTGCCTGTAGAGTTTGATGGAGACACACTTCCTTTTCTCACTCCCTTAACCTTTCAGGGCAGAAAAGTGGGGACTATGCGCACTTCTGTTAAAGATGTTGGTGTCAAAGGAGCTGGGCTGGCATTGATAAGACTCGAAATTCTTGAGTCTGGTGAGTGCCCTCGACTTTTCACCCCAGAAAACGTGGAGATTACCCCACGTTTGCCAGAGTTTCTTCATTCGCTGCTGACCGTGCGTACTACTACCTCAGTTCGGGATTAACCCCCACTTTCTGCTGCTGCCTCTTCCACATTTGCTCATATAACCCTTTTTGATCAAGTAGATTTTGATGCGTGCCCCTTTCAGCAATACGGCCCTGGTCGAGCACGATGATTTCATCGGCGTCTACCACTGTTGACAGGCGGTGGGCGATAATAAGGGTCGTGTGGTGCGCTGACACCTCTTTCAGGTTGGTCTGAATATCTTTTTCTGTGCGTGTGTCCAGCGCTGAAGTGGCTTCATCGAATAAAAAGATACTAGGTTGCTTGAGCAGGGTTCTGGCAATAGCAATGCGTTGCTTTTCGCCGCCAGAGAGTTTTAGGCCTCTTTCGCCGACCATGGTTTTAAAGCCATCCGGCAAGCTTTGGATAAAATCAGAAATATGGGCATGGCGTGCTGCCCTTTCAACTTCACTATGGGTTGCTGTGGGACGTCCGTAGGCAATATTGTATTCAACGGTATCGTTGAACAGCACTGTGTCTTGTGGAACAATGCCGATGGCTTGTCTCAGGCTGCGTTGAGTAACGGTTTGGATCTCTTGATCATCGATAAGAATTGCTCCCGACGTTGGTTGATAAAAGCGAAATAAGAGCCTTGATATGGTTGATTTCCCCGCTCCACTCGGCCCAACAATTGCCAGAGTTTTACCAGCAGGAACCTGAAATGAAAGATCACGTAAGATAGGGCGTCTTGGATCGTAGGCGAAGTTTACCCGGTCAAAGACAACACTTCCTTTGGTAATCGAGAGTGGTTTGGCCTGAGGAATGTCACGAATTTCTTGCTTCATTCCAAGATAGGCAAACATTTGCTCCATGTCCACCAAGGCTAGTTTGATCTCGCGATAGGCAAACCCCAGAATGTTAAGGGGCTGATACAATTGGATAAGGTAAGTGTTGACTAGTACAAAATCTCCGACCGTCATTGTTTGGTTAAGGACGCGGACAGCCGCTAAAATCATGATTACTGTTAAACCAGCCGCAATAATAATGCCTTGGCCAACGTTCAAAAATGCGAGGCTAATTTCTCCCTTGATGGCCGATTGTTCGTAGCACTTTAGCGAGGCATCATAGCGGTCAGCCTCCCACTGCTCATTGTTGAAATATTTAACGGTTTCAAAATTTAACAGGCTATCGATAGATTTTGCATTGGCTTGGGATTCTTCACGATTCATCTTGCGGATAAATTTCGTGCGCCACTGAGTGATGCAAATTGTAAAAATGATGTAAAAAGTAAGGGTAATAAATGTGACGAGGCTGAATATCGGCTCATAGAGAATAGCCAGAGTGATACACACAAAGGTAATCTCAAACATGGTTGGAAAGATATTGAACGTTGAAAACCGCAGAACAGTGCGAATGGCGCGAGTGCCACGTTCTATAGCTGTGCTCAACCCTCCGGTTTTGCGGTCGAGATGAAAACGAAGACTGAGTTGATGCAAATGCTTAAAGGTTGTCAGAGCAACTTGCCGGACGGCTCTTTGGCCCAGCTTGGAAAACAGGGCATCTTTTAACTCGTTAAACACGAGGGACAAAACGCGTGCGCCACCATAGGCTAGAATAGGAAACAACGGTAGTGCCAAAGCAGGAACGTCTGTTGTGGTTAAAGCATCGACTGCATATTTATAGAAAATAGGCACCAAGACGATGAGTAGCTTTGCAAGCCCTAGCATCACAAAAATGATAACCAGTCGCAGCTTTAACCTTGGAGCATCTTTGGGCCACAAATAAGGCAGAAGCGTCTTGAGTGTCCCAAAGTGAGGAGTATGTGTATCAAGGTTAAGGTTGTGCTGCATCATGTCATGACTATCGGAATCTACGGTGAGTGTAGAACTATTTTAGAGATTGGTGCAAGGCTGATTATGGAAGGATCACTGCTTACCCCATGGATCGTCATTTTGCATGTTGAGTATGCAATTCAGGATGATGGCACCAAAATCAACAGTTTGATTCAGCTTCAGTATAACCCGACACTTACAACTTTTGTTTAGGTACATAAAGCACAATTTCAACGGGGCGCTCATCTTCTTCATCTGAAACGTTAATAATCTTCAGGGCTTCTTCTGGTTTGATGTAACGCTTGTCAACCTCTACCTCAAAAAGGATAACTCCCTTGGGTGGAACAAGTTTCATTTCATCATCACTGAGAATAATTTTACGAGAGGCCCCTAAGATCCGATTATCCATGGCTGTTGAAAGGTAACTTTCGCAAGCGATGACACATTCTTCAATCCATTTTGTTAGCTCACTTCTGGACATATTGGGAGCAGCTTTAGCTCCAAGAATTAGTTTGTTGTTTAGCCACTCTTTTTTCAAATGGATTGAGAATGTACGACCACTTTGTTCGAAAGGAAAGACAAAGTATCCTTCCTGAATGCGATTAAGCATGAGCGTGATAAACTCAAGTACTTTGCTATAGGTTGCGTGTAGGTCATTGTGGTTATAGGGGTCAAAGATTGGTGGGATTTGTGCCGGGAGCAGGCCGGCGATTTGCCCCGCCAAATCGCACAAGCCAACATATAAATTGAAAGGATGTGCAACTTCAGCATTCAATAGAGCTTCAAAAGGCAATAATCCAGTCGATAAAGCCCGTGCAAATGCTTCCGTATCTCCGGCAATATAGCTTGGAGAACCTCCTAGGAGCCTGTCTGTGAGATAAGCAATTTTTTCTCGAATTTGTTTGCAAATACCATCACATAATATTCCAAGAGCTGAGGATTTGGTAACTTTCAAACAAGGGGGAATATACTCTTTTATGGTAAAGGCATTTGCCTCACTCCCAATTTTAAAGAGCGGAAAACTGACATACGTTGATGGTGGTTTTCTGCCTACGAAAAGGGATACGTTGGGTGCCATACGAGGAATGGTAATTTTACCCTCTCCGGAATTTTCGTCAACAACAGCAATGCTGTCACGTGAGGTAAAGCGGGGGTTGGCTCCTGTGGCGTTGGCCGCACCATGTTGGTAACTAGGGATTGCCAGATATATAAGTTGTGGTTTCAGCGCAATGTCTTTTTCATACTGTTTCAAATCGATTTCAACCGTTTCCCCCTCACTGGCATAGCTTGAAATCACCAGACCATCTGGCATAACAGCCTCTAAAATCGTAAAGTACAATGTCCCGTCAACAAGTTTAACACTGTCGATTTCATAGCGCACAATGCCCCAGTGGAAGGAGGCCATTTGTGCAATGTGAAAGTGTAACAGTTCTCTTTGCCTGGTATCATTTTGTTGAAAATGCTGCGGCAATAACAGCATTCCTTCATGCCATTGAATCGCATCGGTTGTCAGTACAGCCACGGTAACCTCCCTCGGTCATGTTTTTTATTTCAATATTGTAGCAGGATTTGCAGGAAAGTTTACTGTTTTTTCACTCGAGGCTCGATGGAAAAATCCTTGCGTCGTAGATGAATTTGAATATCTCGATCTTTTCCAAGGCGGATTCGATGCGGATCCTCGGACAGATAGCGAGCAAATACAATACCACCTACGGGTAGGGATTTCGTGATGTTAACAGGGACATCGAACAAGCACTGTCCAGGAGCCACCTCCCAACGAAATACCTGAAGCGCTCCAGGATTGTCACTGCGAATCTGATCACTCATACGAAAATAATCACCTGCTGAGAGTCCCATGAGTTTATCGAGCAGCCCCTCCTGATAGATAATAATCACATCTACTTTAGTTGCAGAGTTATCGTTGGCATCTTGATCAACAACTAGACTGACAGTGTTGATCCACACCTCAGGTGTTTTGAAAAAAGAGCAGCCTGCAAGAGCCAATACACCTAAAACAAGGCAGGCGTGAAAAAAATTTCTAGAAAGTGGGTATGATTTATGGTTGTGTGACATGACGTTCTATTCTTACCACTTTTCCCCAGAGCGAAAAAGGTTTAGGAAGTTTTTGTAAAGCACGATGGGCATCCGTATAATTTCCGTACTTTCCAGCACGAATGAGATATACCGCCCGACCTGTATCATCTTGGGCGGTATTAAGAAAGGCATTAAGTTTCTGATCCTTGAGTTGCTTGAGCATTTGTTGTGCTGTTTCTAGATCATCACTTGTGGCAAGCTCAAGCGAGAAAAAAACGCGTGCTACCCTTGCATCGGGTATAAGTGCTGTTTTGCGCACTTTACCGTCGCGGATAGGTGCTTTTTGAGCTGTAGCTGCTATGGGTTTAGGGCCAAATGAGAGGTAGCTTACTAAAAATCCAGCTGCAAAACATAAGATTGCCACAAGGGCTACAATGAAAAAGAAAAGGAAAATAGATTTTTTTGACATGGTGATAACCAATGGTTTTTCAGGTGAAGGGTTCAGGGTTGCACGGTCTACAGACTTAACCCCTTGCAAATCCGACTTCTGCTCTTCTTGAGTGTCGTCGTTCAGGAAGGACGGAGGCGGAACTTGTTTTTGAGAACGATAAAAACGCAAACTTTTTTTTCGTGTCGTAAACGTTTTTTTCGCAGGGGCTTGACCACTTGCCATCTTTATTTCTCTTTAAAGGTTAAAGAACATCCAATTTTGCTGCTTCGTCAGCCAATCTAGCATGATAGGTACGTTAAGCCAAGGCAAACACATGCATTAAATTTGGGATAATGTAAACTGCACGTTTTTCGTTGTCATAAAATTGGCATAATTCAAAAAGGGGTAATTTAAGGTAACGCTTCTCGTCCGTCATTTCGAAAGCGGGTTACTCGTTGTTTAGCATTTTGCTTCGTATTACGGCCGGAGAGTGGTCTGAGGCTATGCCTCGTTAGCACTGTATGAGAAAGGAACCAGGCCGGCACTGGCATTTAGCAAATAAATCCGCTAGAATTAACGCTTGGAATTATTGGAGTTTTGAATGGACCCTATTCAGTTATTGTATCAACTGTATACCTCACTTGAGCTTAGTTTGATTTATGGTTTGGTCGCTATGGGGGTATACCTGTCATTTCGGGTCCTTGATTTTCCGGATTTGACCGTAGATGGCAGTTTTGTGCTTGGGGCTGCTGTGGCAAGCACACTGATTCTTTTAGGTGTCAACCCGTGGCTTGCCTCCATGTTATCGATGTTGGCAGGTGCTATGGCTGGGATCGTTACAGCGTGGTTAAATGTACGATGGAACATATTACACCTTTTGGCCAGTATTTTGACTATGATGGGTTTATACTCCGTTAATCTACGGATTATGGGAAGGCCAAATTTACCACTGTACTCTGAGGCAACAGTCTTTACTCCGTTTATAAGCCTGTTTGGTTCACGTGCTAATGGTGTGATTGTTTTACTCACCATTATGGTGCTTATTGTAAGCGCTTTGGTGTTCCGGTTTTTAAGTTCGGAAATTGGTCTTGCTATGCGCGCCACTGGCAAAAATCCACAAATGGCACGAGCCCAAGGTATTCGAACCCAACACATGATTTTGGCAGGTATGGCTTTGAGTAATAGCTTAGTCGCTTTGGCTGGTGCATTTTTTGCACAAAGTATGGGCTTTGCCGATATTACCTTAGGGCTGGGAACAATTCTTGTTGGGATTGCAGCGGTTATCATTGGCGAAGTTGTGCCCACACGTTCTATTTTTAATGCTCTAGTCCTGTGCGTGTTTGGCTCAGTGATTTACCATGGTTTGAGAGCTGGAGCCCTGCATTTAGAACTTATTAATAGCTCTGATCAACAACTATTTTCTGCTGTATTGGTTGGCTTAGCCATGATTTTACCCAACCTCATTAGAGATACGTTGAGGCGCCGGAGAACGGTATGATCCATTTAAACCAAGCTCAAGTTGTCTTCAATCCGCACACGCCACTTGAAACAAGAGCCTTGCGCGGAGTGGACCTAACTATTGCTGAAGGCGAATTTGTCGCCGTTATTGGCAGCAATGGCGCTGGAAAATCAACACTGCTTAATTTGTTAACTGGTGATATTGTACCCAGTGAAGGAGTAGTAGAGGTCGATGGAGTTAATATTAGCAATTGGTCGCCAGCAGCGCGCGCAGGTCTAGTAGCACGGGTATTTCAAGATCCGATGATGGGGACTTGTAGCGATCTGTCGATTGAAGAAAATTTTGCGCTAGCTTACAAACGCGGGCAAGCACGAAGATTGTCATGGGCTTTGAACAAAAAAATTCGCAAGGAGTTTCAAGACTACGTTTCTCAGCTGAATATGGGTTTAGAAGATCGCCTGAAAGACCCTATTGGCCGGCTTTCCGGTGGACAACGGCAAACTTTGAGTCTCCTGATGGCGGTATTAAGCCCTATGAAAATTTTGGTGCTAGATGAGCATACCGCAGCTCTTGATCCAAAAATGGCGGCCTTTGTAATGGAGCTTACGCAAAAAATCGTTAAAGAACGGCGCTTGACGGTTTTGATGGTCACACACCACATGCATCAAGCATTGCACGTCGGCACCCGCACGATTATGTTACACGCTGGCAAGCTTGTGCTGGATCTTAAAGGAAAAGAACGGAAAAAACTGGACGTACCGGAGCTTCTGGAGCTCTTCAAAAAGAAGAGTGGTGAAGAGATGGATGATGATCGATTGGTCCTTGATTAAGGAATGTTGGACAAAACCAGCTTCCGGTATGACGGCCAGTGATATACTCTCGTGAAATCAAAACCTCTAGTTTAATGATAGCTGCCAGCTTGCAATTTACTTGGGTAAATGAGCACTTCGAGTTCCCTATGATCGTGTCAGGAAACAGAGGTTTTGATTTCACTTCGTTATAGTTGATTTTTTCGTGGACAAACGAAGTACTTTCTTGCTTTTATGGTATATACTGAAGCTGAATCAGACCGTTGATTTTCTGGTACACTCAAAGTGCTCATTTACCCATATAAACTGCGCGCTTTTCACTGCCATAAAATTCAACATTTTGATTCAGCACGGGTATATATCAAAATTAAATGAATTATGAAAGTTACTCATGACCTGGAATCACTTTTTATGCACCGCCTTACTCACCACAAATTTTTTCACATCATTAGCGAGCTCCGTCGCCCTTGCGGGGCTTCCTCCGGCCAAGCTGTTACCAAAATACCAACCCAGCGCCAGTCCCCCAGCACCAGCTTCAAGACACTCTGAAGAGACAGCACAAACGCACCATGTCAGATCAGACATTCAAGCCCTGCAATCGCAAAATGCACAACTGCAAAATCAAATCCGTGCGCTAAGCCGACAGCTCAATGAAAGCGTTCAAATTCACGGGCAACAAAGCGAGGCAAAACATAATCCTGCCGGGGTGCAAGAAAAAATTGCAAGATTGCAGTCTGAAAATCACTCGCTGCGCACCCATATCCAAGAACTTACTGGCAAAGTTAACTCCATTCAGGTTGCTTCTACCAAAGGATCTACTCCGGAAACACAACAGGTTATACGCAAGCAACAGCAACAAATTCGCATTCTTGAAGAACACAATAAGGTTTTGCAAAAGCAATTGAATGAACTTGAAGCACGGTTTACGCAAATTCAAACGAGATCAAGGCAAAATCTGCGTCCTGCAGTTTTTGCTGAAAAAGACTACGATGGCAAATTGCAAAAACTGCAAACACAAAATGATCAACTCAATACTCATTTTCAAACGTTAAGTATCCGACTGAACAAGATGGATGGAAAGCGTGCAGCTATAGCACCACAAACCATTGCTTTTAACGCCACTCAAGAACAGGCGCTTACTCAACTGAATTCCCAGGTCGAAACTTTGCAGTCTCAGTTACGCACCCTAACCGGGCAAATTGAAGTGATGAATCACAAAATTCGCACGCTTGAAGGTAAGTCAAACGCAGGTAAATCAAATGAAAGTAAGCTCAGCACTACAAAAAGCGATGGTCTAGGCACTCCTGCAACTCCAGTAACACAAAGTCTAACAAAACAGTTACTTGCGCAAAAAAAGGAATCCACTTTGGCGGTAAAGGGCGGTTCACTCCCTAGCGGGCAGGCGCTGGAAGCCTACAATCAAGCCATTACATTGCTTAACAAGCGTGAATTTGATTTGGCGCAGCGAGCATTGCATGATTTCATAGTCCAGTACCCTACGAACCCACTTGTGGTAAATGCACAGTATTGGCTCGCAGAAACGTACTACATCCGGCGTGATTACCAACAGGCAGCCCTTGGATTTTCTGCTGCGTACAAAAAATACCAAAAATACAAACAAAAAGGTCATCAAGGACAATCTGCTGTAAAAGCACCTGAAATTCTCTTGAAGTTGGCACTGTCTCTCAAGGAAATGGGTAACAAGGGAGATGCCAGTATTACCCTAGATCAATTGGAAAACGAGTTTCCAAAGGCTCCGCAAAACATAAAAAGACAAGTCCACGCTGCTCGACTTGAATTGCGTTCAAGAGGTTGACCATTTCCTCGAAGGAAACGATACCACTCACGACGCGCTTTGATGGTGCGATAAAACGGCTCGGGCCTTTTGAGCAATGCCCAAAAGTAGCAGTTGCCCTTTCAGGTGGAAGTGATAGTCTCTGCCTGACATTGTTGTTACAAGACTGGATCCGCAAGAGAAAAGGTACCCTCATCGCTTTGACGGTTGACCATGGGCTCAGACAAGAATCAGCTCAAGAAACTAAGCTTGTCCATACGTGGATGAACCAGTTGGGCATTGAGCATCATATTCTTCAATGGCAGGGTGAAAAGCCAAACTCACGTATTCAAGAAAAAGCACGAAACGCGCGATATCAACTCTTGGAAAATTGGTGTCATAGCAATGGAATTTTGCATTTATTTTTCGGGCACAACGCCGAAGATCAGAACGAAACTACCTTGTTTCGTTTGCTGAGAGGCAGTGGTATAGACGGTTTAGCAGGAATGTCAGCCCTGGTTGAGAAAAAATACCTCCGAATTTTGCGACCCCTTTTGAATGTTTCACGTGAAACATTACGTCAAAAATTGAGTGATCAAAATCAACAATGGATCGATGATCCCTCCAACTCTTCTCCAAAATATACTCGCGCCCGTCTACGAAACATGCTGGAGCAGTACGTTGGAGAAAATATGAGTGAAGGTATAAGTCCCGTACGAGTCAACGCTCTTAGCCGGTGCCAGGGTCTCGGGCGCATTGCCCTGGAACAAGGCACTCACCATTTTCTTGCAAAAGCCGTCCAGGTATTTCCGGAAGGCTATGCTCTGCTAAACCCCAAGTATCTCGATCAAATTCCTCAGGATACTTTAATGCGCGCCCTTTCTTGGATTCTTATGACCATCGGTGGCAAGAGTTATCCTCCACGCACGAATCAGCTGAAATGTTTGCATCAGCAGGTTTTTTCTGGTAATAATAGTAGTGCGCGAACATGCTGGGGCTGCATAGTGCTGAAAAGGCGTGACAGGGTTTTATTTGTGCGGGAATCAGGCAGGATTGCACAGCAAGTTCCTCTAAATTCTGATTTGCGAGCATATTGGGATCACCGCTTTGTTGTTTGTTGGCCAAGCTCTTTGACCTTAAAGCAACAACCTTTAAGGGTTGCAAAGCTGGGCGAAAAAGGCTGGCAACAGGTTGTCACTCTACTTTCTAGACCTTTAAAGCAGAGAGTTCCTGCATCTGCTGGGTATGCACTTCCAGCGATATGGAAAGGTGATGTCGTCAAAACGGTGCCCCACCTTAAGTACGGAATTGACCTTGCGGGCGCATATGAAGATTGGAAGTCCTGGATTTTTGAGCCAGAAAGACCCATGGGGCCTCCAGAATTTATGATTGCTTAATTATATAGAAGTTAGAATGGAAACAGATATAAACTTAACACTAACAATTTTTAAGGAGTTTAATTTCCGTGAATAAAATGAGTCGTAATCTGGCCATTTGGGTCATCATTTTTTTGTTTATTGTCGTCCTTTTTAATCTATTTCGTGGACCTGAGGAGGAAGTAGATCGCAAATTCATTGACTATTCCAACTTCCTACAAGCCTCAAAAGATAACTCCGTAAGTTCCGTTGAAATAAATAAAAATACAATCAAAGGCACATTGACAGATGGAAGCCGATTCGTCACGAACATTCCGCCAAACTCTGAACTCGCCGAACGTTTAAGTAGCCAAGGCATTAGTGTAAAGGGTGCGCCCAATGACGATGATAGCCCCTCATTTATTCATATTCTCTTGTCTTGGTTGCCAATGCTCTTGCTCATTGGAATCTGGATTTTCTTCCTAAGGCAAATGCAAAGTGGTAGTAATCGCGCCATGGGATTTGGTAAGTCTCGTGCTCGCATGCTCACAGAGTCCTCAACGCGCGTCACCTTCAAAGATGTTGCAGGTGTTGACGAGGCCAAGCAAGAGATTGAAGAGATTGTCGAATTTCTAAAAGATCCTCACAAATTTCAACGAATTGGCGGAAAAATACCCAAGGGTGTCTTACTTGTAGGTTCGCCGGGAACTGGTAAAACCTTGCTTGCCAAAGCCATCGCTGGTGAGGCAGAGGTGCCATTTTTTAGTATTTCTGGTTCCGATTTTGTTGAAATGTTTGTAGGGGTTGGCGCTAGCCGTGTTAGAGATATGTTTGAGCAAGCTAAGAAAAATGCTCCTTGTATCATCTTTGTAGATGAATTGGACGCTGTCGGTCGACATCGTGGTGCCGGCCTTGGTGGCGGCAATGATGAACGTGAACAAACTCTCAACCAGCTCCTTGTTGAAATGGATGGTTTTGAAGAAAATGCAGGGGTTATTTTGATCGCCGCAACCAATCGCCCAGACGTTTTAGACCCTGCACTTTTACGCCCTGGACGATTTGATCGACAAGTTATTGTCCCAATGCCCGACCTTAAGGGTCGAGAACAAATCCTAGCTGTGCACTTGAAAAAAATCACAATTGCAAAGGATGTGAATAGGGCCGTGCTAGCCCGAGGTACCCCTGGGTTTTCTGGTGCGGATCTAGAAAATCTGGTCAATGAAGGGGCTTTACTGGCTGCGCGCTATAACAAAAGAGTTGTGAGTATGGCTGACCTTGAAGAAGCAAAAGATAAAGTTATGATGGGCACCGAACGCCGCTCTCTTGCTATGACGGACGAGGAAAAAAGCCTGACAGCATATCACGAAGCTGGACATGCACTTGTAGGACACTATAGCCCAGCGTCAGACCCCATTCATAAAGCAACAATTATTCCAAGGGGCCTTGCTCTTGGTATGGTAGTCCGCCTGCCGGAAACAGATCGCGTTTCCCAACCACGCGACAAATTGGAAGCAGATCTTGCGGTTGCCATGGGTGGACGCCTTGCTGAAGAACTTATATTCGGCCCTCAAAAAATTACAACAGGTGCCTCTTCAGATATCCAAGGTGCTACTAAAATTGCTCGTAGGATGGTAACCGAATGGGGTATGAGCGAAAAATTAGGACCGCTAATTTATGGTGAACCGACTCAGGAAGTTTTTCTTGGTCATTCTGTAACGCAACATAAAAATATCTCCGAAGCAACGGCCCAACTCATTGATCAAGAGGTGCGCAAGATCATCGATCTTGCATATGCAACTGCAAAATCGCTTTTGGAAAAGCATCTGGATGGATTGCACATTTTGGCCAAGGCACTTCTAGAATATGAGAGCATCACCGGAAAGGAAATACATCAACTCCTCGATGGCAAATCCTTGAATAGGACGACTCGGAACCCATCAAGAAAGACCCCAAAAAAAAGGACCACCAAAGCAAAGGGGACAAAAGCGACTCCCCCAAAGCTTAAACCCAAACCACAACCTGGAACTTGACCCTGGCCTGACAAAGGAGAAAGCAAGCACCATTATGCGTAAAATCTTTGGTACAGACGGTGTACGCGCTCGTGCAAACACCCACCCCATGACTCCAGACATCATCATGAAATTGGCTATTGCCGCAGGACTCCGGTTCACGCGTGGTGATTACCGACACATGGTTGTCATTGGTAAAGACACACGACTATCCGGTTACATGGTAGAGTCGGCACTGACCTCTGGTTTTGTTTCTGTGGGCATGGATGTTACATTAGTTGGCCCCCTGCCAACACCTGCTATTGCTATGTTGACCCGTTCGCTAAGGGCTGATATGGGAGTGGTTATTTCTGCCTCGCATAACCCATACGAAGATAATGGTATTAAGTTTTTTGGACCTGATGGCCATAAACTTTCAGACAACGACGAAGCACAGCTTGAGCAAAATATCATTACACAGTGTTCTGCGACTCTTGCGTCTCCAAATAATCTTGGTCGTGCCCGAAGATTGGATGATGCTCAAGGGCGCTATATTGAACATGTGAAAAATACATTTCCTAAAAATCTCCGTCTGGATGGTCTGAAAATTGTGATTGATTGTGCTAATGGCGCAGCTTATCAGGTTGCTCCTGCCGTTCTATGGGAGTTAGGTGCTGAAATCATTTGTATTGGCGTTGATCCAGATGGGTTTAATATCAACCAGGGATGTGGAGCCACCGTGCCTGACTCCATGCAAAAAGCAGTTTTAGAGCATAAAGCTGATCTTGGCATCGCCTTAGACGGAGACGCTGACAGGGTCATTATGGCAGATGAAAAAGGCAAGCTGATCAATGGTGATCAAATCTTGAGCCTCATTGCCATACACTGGCAAAAAACCAATCGCCTTCATAGCCAAACAATCGTTGGTACTGTCATGTCTAACTTAGGAATGGAGAGATACTTAACGGCTCAAGGGCTCAACCTACACAGAACACCTGTCGGTGATCGTTACATTGCTGAATATATGCGGCAAAATCAATGTAATGTTGGAGGTGAACAATCAGGACACACAATCCTTAAAGATTACGCCACCACGGGTGACGGTCTTATTGCTGCATTACAGGTTCTTGCCTTTCTTGTTGAAGCAAAAAAGCCCGTGAGTGAAATTGCCCACCCTTTTTCTCCCACACCACAAATTTTGCATAACATTCAATTCTCAGGCTTAAACCCTCTAGAACACCCATCCGTCATCAATAGCTTAAATAAACTTACAACTGAGTTTAAGACGAAAGGGCGACTTTTGATCCGAAAGTCAGGAACAGAATCCTTGGTTCGTATTATGGCTGAGGGAGAAGATCTATCAGAGCTACACCAGGTCGTTCAAGAGGCCAGCCAAGCTGTCACTCAACACTTAGCTGAAACAGAACAGGTTGCCTAACAATGGAAATAATTCAGGGAGATAAATATGCACGGTCGTACCCTTCTTATTGGTGAGCTTATCACTAACAGTGGCTCAGGCTTGCAAGGAGATATCATTACTACAACCGCTCTTGGCGGTAGTCCTCTTATGGCGATTACACAGATGTCCACAGGCCACACGCCCTTGAAACGAGCCCTTCAGCCTGTAGATCCCCAATTTGTCTCACAACAGATCTCAGCCAGTCTTGATTCACCAGGGGTTGATAGCATAAAAATTGGTATCCTGCCATCACAAGAAATTATTGATGTGGTGATCCATTGTCTAAGCACCACCTTTCAGGACATTCCCATTGTGATGTGTCCAATTACGGTTTCGGACTTAGGAGAGGCACTGATTGATGCCCCATGCATCAAAAAGATTACGGATAAATTATTTAAACACCTAATCGTTCTTGTCTTATCAGTGCGCGAGGCTGAATTGCTTTCTGGCGAGGACATTACGGATCTAGAGTCCATGTGTGAGATTGCTCACAAGTTGCTAAAATACGGGTCACAAGCGATTCTCATTACCGGAGGAATCTTAACTGGCGATAACCATTATGACGTTTTTGTAACTGCAAAATCCAAAGAGAAAGTTTTATCACACCGAAAGAGCCAAAACCAAATCGAAGAAAAGTACAATTTTTGCGGTTCATGGGTTCTTGCAACAGCCATTGCCACGCGCCTTGGACAAGGGTATAACCTCACACAAGCGTTGAATCACTCCAGACAGTACGTCAACAATGCGATTTTAAACGCAGAGACAAATGGTAACGACTATCAAAACTTGAACTTAATTCATTCGATTACTCCCTTTGCAGCCAATGAAACAAACTCAGCTTATTCAATCCTCTCCAATAAAACTCCTTAACCCAATGGCACTAAGGAATGGGTGCGAAGTAACCTCCAATTTTTGAGTATGGACGCTTTGCGACATTTTTATTGGGTCTAGTAAACTGGGACGGTTACCTGCCCCCAGTTTACTCGAGCAAAACATCATTTTTAAATTCTGGAAATTTTTGGCAAAAAGGTTGCATCAACATTATTTTTCTCCTTGGTAAATATTCAATCCATACAAAGGGTTGTTATATTTTTATTCTCAAGCGGACACAGTCGCACTTATTTAGTGGGTTGACAAGTATCACCTTATATTATATTCGATATCCCGTGAGAAATAAGAATACGTCAAAAAGATAATCGGTTGAAATCAATGAAAAATTCT
>JBDLIP010000017.1 GCA_039714795.1 Pseudomonadota bacterium
CCGTGTGCCGCCGGCATCTGATGTAGGTAAACCCGGTGGGCTCTTCACCAAAATCCCGGGTGATCACACTGAGAATGGTTTGAGCGTGGGTGGTTTTATTCCCCAAAGTATAGGGTGCAGCATCAATATAGCCAATAAGGGTTACTCGGTTGATTGAGTTTGTTTGCATGGGAAATTCCTTTTTGTTTTACGTCGCTTGAGTTTACAAAAGACCTTGGAGCATTCTTGCTAAGGCATAAACGCGCGACAACCCACCACTGTAAAAAGAACAGGTGTCCTTTTTCTGACACAATTCTCCATCTCGCCGACCCACCAATGACCAACACAAAGTAGGCTGTTGATCTACAGGGTCCCAAAACAAGGGGATCCTGTATAAAATGGTGGTGCCGGGGGCAGGGATGAGATAGAGTAGCGTCAGCCACGGTGTTGATCTCCTAAGTGATCACATTGCGGTTAGCGGTAACGTGAGTGTTGCTTTCACTCGGTTGCCGCGCTCATTTTTAATGCTACTCCGGTTGGGTGGCAAAAGCAACCCCCTATTTATCTCAAATATTTGAGATGGTTCAAATTGAATCAGTAGTAGAGATGCAGTGACCGCCTACGACGGCAGACCAAGCTTCCTTCGTCAGCCCTGAGTGGTTACACCCAAAAATAGACAAGTTACCCGTCCTATGGTATACGCTATTAATTGATAAGTGCTGAATTTGCAGCAGTTATAATGCATACTAAACCCTAGGATAATGAGGAACATTTGTTACAGTTCAGCCCCGATGCTGCTTTGGTTTTAAGTGATGGTTCTTTTTTTATGGGCAAAGGTTTGGGGTTGCGCCAACCTCTTGCTGGTGAAATTTGTTTTAACACTGCTATGACAGGCTATCAGGAAGTTATGACAGATCCCTCTTATGCCGAACAGCTTGTGGTGTTTAGTTGTCCACATATTGGTAATGTGGGCTGTAATGACCTTGATTATGAGTCAAGCAACACGCATGTACGTGGAATTGTGTTGGGGGATATGCCGACAGTAGCTTCTAACTACCGCGCTAGGCATGATTTCCTTGATTGGTTACAGAGCAAGGGCGTTGCAGGAATTTGTGCTGTTGATACACGCCAAGTGATTCGTAAAATTGCTGCTTCCGGCCAACCACTACAGGCAATGATTAGACAATTTGATGGCAGTCCAAGTGCAACCGACATTCAACAGGTTGTCGAGGAAATGAATAGTAGTTTATCATTGTCAGGACAGAATCTAGTGGATGCAGTGACTACATCTGAGATTCAGGTCTTTGACAATAGCATTATACCAAACGCCCCGAAAATTGCGGTTATTGACTATGGGGTTAAGGACAGTATTTTGTGGAACCTTGAAGCTTATAGTTGTCCTATCACCTTATTTCCTGCTTCAGCTTCGATTGAATCGGTTTTACAATGCAATCCACAGGGTGTTTTGCTCTCTAATGGTCCCGGAGATCCCCGGGCTTTGGGCGCACAACATTATAAGCTCGTGCAAAATTTGTTGCAGACAAGGTTGCCGGTTATGGGAATTTGTTTTGGATATCAGATGTTGGCGCTTGCTCTGGGAGCAAAGATTGAGCAAATGCCCACCGGACACCATGGAGTGAATCATCCGGTGTTTGACCTATTGCAGCAGAAAGTGGTGATTACTTCACAAAATCATGAGTTTGCTGTGCTGCGGACCAGTTTGCCGGAGAATCTTGAGGCAACGCATGTGTCGTTGTTTGATGGCTCTCTGGCCGGGGTGCACTGCAAAAATCGGCCGATTTTTGGTGTACAGTTTCATCCTGAGGCTAGTCCAGGACCGCATGAGGCTAGGTATCTTTTTGATAATTTTATGGACTTGGTGCAAGCTCATGCCCAAACGTAATGATTTTAAGACTGTTCTTGTGATTGGTTCAGGCCCAATTGTTATTGGCCAAGCATGTGAATTTGATTATTCTGGGGTGCAAGCGTGTCAGGCGTTGCGTAATGAAGGTTACCGTGTGGTGTTGTTGAACTCAAATCCAGCAACGGTAATGACGGATCACTCTATGGCTGAAGCAACCTACATTGAACCAATGCGGGCAGAAGTTATTGAGCAAATCATTGGTCAAGAAAAAGTTGATGCTATTTTGCCGACTATGGGGGGGCAGACGGCAATTAACTTGACGATGGAGTTGCATCGTTCGGGTTATCTACAAAAGCACAATATCAAACTGATTGGTGCGAATCCTGAAGTGATTGAGCGGGCGGAAGATCGCTTTGCCTTTAATCAACTGCTCAAGGATTTGCAATTAGAGGCACCAAAAGGGCAGGAGGTTAGCTCAGTCGAGCAAGCCTGGAAATGTGCTGAATTATTGGGATTTCCGTTAATTGTCCGCCCATCTTATACATTGGGCGGTAAGGGTGGTGGTATTGTTCGCACCAGCAATGAGTTTGAGACGAAAATTGCGCATGCCCTTGCGGCATCTCCTATTGGTAAAGCCTTTGTCGAGGAATCGGTACTAGGATGGAAAGAATTCGAACTGGAGGTGATTCGCGACAAACGTGACAACTGCATAGTAGTTTGTGCTATTGAAAACCTGGATCCCATGGGAGTGCACACTGGTGATAGCATAACTGTAGCACCGGCTTTGACATTGACTGATAAAGAATACCAACAAATGCGGGATGCGGCTTTCAGGATAATCCGTGGTGTGGGTGTGGAAACCGGTGGAGCTAACGTTCAGTTTGCAGTTAACCCTAAAGATGGGCGTATGGTAGTTATTGAGATGAATCCTCGGGTATCAAGGTCTTCAGCGTTGGCATCTAAGGCCACAGGGTTCCCAATTGCCAAAGTAGCAGCCAAATTAGCTGTGGGGTATACGCTGAATGAATTGCCCAATGAAGTCACGCAGAAAAGTTGTGCGGCTTTTGAGCCTAGCATTGACTACGTTGTTACCAAGATTCCTCGCTTTGATTTTGCAAAATTCAAAGGGGTTAAACTAGAGCTGACAACAGCAATGCAATCAGTAGGTGAAGTGATGGCCTTGGGGCGAACCTTTGCTGAATCTCTGCAAAAGGCGCTGCGTTCCCTTGAACAAGGACATATTGGCCTGAGCGACATCAAGTATCCGCGGACCTTGGATGGTTCAAAAAAAAGAGAGTTTGTGCGAGAGAAACTTTTATGTTCCACTCCAGAAACGTTATTTTATATTGCCGAAGCGTATCGACTGGGATTTTCTGAGAGTGAAATTCATAATTTATGCCACTGGGATCCCTGGTTTTTGCAACAGATTGAAACCCTAGTTAGTGTTGAGCAACAAATGTGTAGAGGAGATGTGCTTAATGATCCCCACATGTTGCGCTACGTTAAAAGCTTAGGGTTTAGTAACCAACGTATAGCTCAACTTATTGAAGAATCTGTTGACAAAGTTGAAACACAGCTCAAGAAGTTCAACATAAAACCACAATTTCGTCGCGTAGATACCTGTGCTGCAGAATTTTCCTCACCAACAGCTTACTTGTATTCGAGTTTTTTGCCATTCGAGTCAAATGCAAACGTGTGTGAAGCTCAACCAACGTTACGCAAAAAAGTTATTATTATAGGAAGTGGTCCTAACCGTATTGGTCAAGGAATTGAGTTTGACTATTGCTGCGTGCAAGCAGCACAAGCAGTGCGCGAGTTGGGATATGAAGCAATTATGATCAATTGCAATCCTGAAACGGTTTCAACAGATCATTCCATATCTGATAAGCTCTATTTTTCTCCGCTAACGCCTGAAGACGTGATGCATGTGATTGCCCGTGAGCAAGAAGTAGGTTTGCTATGTGGGGTGATGGTGCAATTTGGCGGGCAAACGTCGATTAAACTGGCAGAATATCTAGAACAACAAGGCATTCCTGTGTTGGGAACGTCGGTTGACTCGATTGATTTAGTGGAAGATCGCGATCGATTTCGTCATTTGGTGCACAAGTTGGCACAACAACCACGCAATACCGCTGTAACGACGCCAGAGGAATTTCGCAGCTGTGCTCAAGATATTGGGTTTCCCGTTGTGGTGCGCCCTTCATACGTGATTGGTGGGCAATTTATCGAGATTTTCCATGATGCAGAGCAACTTGAGGCAAGTCCGCTGTTGCAAGAATTTGATCGCTTTAAACCGCTTTTGGTGGAAAAGTTCTTGGAATATGCGCACGAATTGGAAGTAGATGCGCTTTGTGATGGGGATGATGTCTATATTGCAGGCATCATGCGCCACTTTGAAGTGGCGGGGATTCACTCAGGCGATTCTTCCTGCATTTTGCCAGCAACTGGAATTTCATCAGCAATTATGGAACAAATTCACTTGCAAACTCAACAGTTTGCCAGGTCGTTGCAGATCAAAGGCTTATTTAATATCCAGTTTGCCCTCAAAGAGGATCAGCTTTATGTTCTGGAAGTCAATCCCAGAGCCAGTAGAACAGTTCCCTTTGTTTCCAAAGCCATCAATATTGACCTTTGTAAGATTGCCACACAAATTATGCTGGGGAGTAAGTTGGGTGAATTTAATCTAAGGGCTGCCAGTTCATCAGAAATTTACGCTGTCAAGCGTCCAGTATTTTCCTTTGATCGTTTGCCAGGAGTTAATCCGCAACTGGGTCCTGAAATGCGAGCAACGGGAGAGACGATGCAGTTTGCCAGAACGCCTGAGCAGGCTATACAAAAGGGGTTGTTGCCAGAGTGTTTGAAGAGGCTTGATAGTTTGAAAACGGTGGTGATTTTAGGCAAGAATATGTCTGGCTTGTGGGATCAGTTGTTAGAAGCACTAGATAAGCGTAGGGTCCCTATTTTAAGCCAATTGATGCGTACAGGCGAAGCAAATGACTCCTATGATGGTTTTTTGACTTCTGTGTTTGAGTGCGTGCGTCAGAATCAAGCTTCCCTTGTTATTAATTTTGACTCTCCAGTTTGGGCAATTGGGGGTTTGCGATCACTGCTTTTGCAAAAGAATGTGTTAGAAATTGCTACATTAAGTGAGATTGAGGTCCTGGTAACGGCATTATCAGAGGATCCAGGAGTACTGACTCCTGTTTCCTTGCAAGAGCTGCACAAAGGAGCACAGCTTAAACAAGCATCGTAGCAGTGAACTTGACAAATGTGCCTTTTTGGCGTTTCTTAAGGCACATAAATGGAACGCAACAGAGATGAGGAAATTTTATATGTCGATGCATGATGAGATTATCCATACACCTGTCAAAATTGGCAGTGAACGAAACTTTGGCTTGGTGTTTGCGAGCGTGTTATTGATTGTGGGCGTGTGGCCCTTTTTCAAGGGTGATTCGTTGCGGTTGTGGGCCATTATTGCAGCGTGTGTATTTTTGCTGACAGCGTTTATCGCTCCCAGGATATTGCATTGGCCAAATAGAATGTGGGCCAAGTTTGGGATTTTGTTGGGACGTATCATAACCCCGATTGTCATGGGAATTCTTTTCTTGTTGGTCATTGTGCCGATTGGTTTGATCTTAAGAAGGCGTCTTAGACGAATGGTTGCCATGGATGATAAAGTTTCATCCTATTGGGAGAATCGATCGGGTTCGGTGATTGAGCCAGAGAGTTTTGAAAAACAGTTTTAAGAGAAGGGCAGTACGAAGATGTATTTTGTTTTGGAATTGTGGGAATTTTTATTGGCCCGTAAGAAGTTTTGGCTGATGCCGATCTTTATCATTTTTACTTTGTTTGGGGGACTTATTGTTTTGACTCAAGGTTCGGCTTTAGCTCCTTTTATTTACACTTTGTTTTAATGGTTTTTATAAATGAAAATTTTAGGTATTTCTGCTTTTTATCATGATAGTGCAGCTGCGTTGCTAGATGATGGCAGGATTTGCGCAGCTGCACAAGAAGAGCGTTTTACCCGTGTGAAACATGACTCAAGGTTTCCAAGGCATGCCATCGAATATTGCTTGCAAGAGGCGGGGTGTAGCCTACGTGACGTGGATTATGTCGTTTTTTACGAAAAACCATTTTTGAAATTTGAACGCCTGATTGAGACGTACTTAACTTTTGCGCCCAGTGGTTTTTGCTCTTTTCAAAAGGCAATGCCTGTGTGGCTGAAAAACAAGCTGTTTCAAAAAGATAACCTGATAAAAACGTTGAAGGAAATTGACCCTACGTTTCACTGGAAAGATCGGTTATTGTTTTCAGAACACCACCTAAGCCATGCTGCAAGTGCTTTTTATCCATCTCCATTTGATTCGGCAGTTGTGCTAACTATGGATGGAGTGGGAGAGTGGGCCACCACTTCTGTGGCTTTAGGAGAAGGTGATCAGCTAAAAGTCCTCAAAGAAATTCATTTTCCTCACTCGCTGGGACTGCTTTATTCGGCCTTTACGTACTATATCGGCTTTAAGGTTAACTCAGGGGAATACAAGGTCATGGGGCTAGCACCTTACGGTGTGCCAAAATACGTTGATCTTATTTTCAAGCATCTATTGGACGTAAAATCTGACGGTAGTTTTCGCCTGAACCAAGAGTATTTTAACTACTGTACCGGCCTGACCATGGTCAATGAGCGCTTTGCAGAGCTCTTTGGACAGCCGGTTCGCCAATCCGAAGCCGAGCTGACTCAGTTCCACATGGATGTGGCAGCATCCATTCAAAAGGTAACAGAAGAAATTGTTCTGAAACTTACAAATCACTTGGCTAAAGAGACAGGTCAGAAAAATCTATGCCTTGCTGGTGGTGTGGCATTAAACTGTGTGGCCAATGGCAAAATCTTGAGACAGGGAAGGTTTGAAAACATTTGGATTCAGCCGGCTGCTGGGGATGCGGGCGGCGCACTGGGAGCTGCTTTTGTTGCACACCATTTGTACAAAAAGAAGCCACGGCAAAAGCTTGGCAAATCTTCGGATGCAATGCAGGGTTCCTATTTGGGGCCTCAGTTCTCACAAAACAGTGTTGAAGAGCGTTTAAAGGATGCTGGAGCGCGAATTACAGTTTTATCCGATGCAGATGTAATCAATCGGACCGTCACTGCACTTGCAGAAGAAAAAGCCATAGGCTGGATGCAGGGCCGAATGGAATTTGGCCCCAGGGCTCTGGGGGGGCGTTCAATTTTGGCAGACCCTCGCTCTACCAGTATGCAAAAGCTTTTGAATTTGAAGGTCAAGTTTCGTGAGAGTTTTAGACCCTTTGCCCCTTCTGTGTTGAGTGAGGATGCGTCCAATTGGTTTGAGCTACAGGAAGACAGTCCTTACATGCTATTGGTTGCTGACGTGCATGACCGGTTGCAGCGAAAAATGACCACAGCAGAGGAGGCATTGTTTGGTATTGATAAATTGAATGTGGTCCGCTCTGAAATTCCAGCGATCACTCATGTTGATTATTCGGCGCGGGTGCAAACGGTCCATAAAGAAACAAACCCTCGCTATCATGCCTTATTGAGTGGATTTAAAGAGCAAACCAATTGCCCAGTTTTGGTTAATACGTCTTTCAATATCCGTGGGGAACCCATTGTATGTTCTCCCGAGGATGCGTTTCGTTGTTTCATGGGCACCGACATTGAGATTTTGGTTGTGGAAAACTGCTTTTTGCTGAAACAAGAGCAGGATATTGAGCTAAGGCAAGATTACCGCGAAAGGTTTGCGCTAGACTAATGAAAAACTTTTTTGTTAATTTGTCGGTTGTTTTTGTAACTTTATTGTTATTGGCACTGGGGGCAGAGGTTGTGTTGCGATTTTTGCCTGTCTATGACGGTTTTTCATTTTTGGCAGTGAATGACCAAAATCCTACGTTTCGCGCGACACCGAATCGGATCGTGCAGGTTTCCAAAGGGTGGAATTTTGTGCTTGCCAACAAAAAAAATGTAAACAACGCGGGATTTTTGAACAAACAGGATTACACAGAAAAGGGAATTCGTCCTCTTGTGGCCGTAGTTGGTGATAGTTATGTTGAGGCCCTACAGGTGACGGATGAGGAACCCTATTTTGAACTACTTTCACAAGCCAACCCTGGAGTGCGCGTTTACAGTTTTGGCTTTTCTGGGGCAGGCTTGAGCCAGTACCTGGCTTGGATTAAATTTGCCCATGATAGTTATCATAATGATTATCTTATAGTGAACGTTGTTGGCAATGATTATGATGAAAGCCTCAAGAAATACAAATTTCAGCGTGGATTTTATCTCTATGATATTGATGACAATGGCGATTTACCCTTAGTGCGGCATGATTGGGCGATGAACCCCATTATCAAGCTGTTTCATTGCAGTGCTCTAGCCCGTTATCTAGTTTATAACTTGCACGTATTGGATGTTGTGGCAATGCTCAAACACCGATTTTCTAAGCAGGAAGACTATGCAGGAAATGTTGCAGCCAGTGTAGATCAGGAACGAGAAAACGACTCTTACCGAGCGGTTGATGCCTTTTTAAGAGATTTGCCAGCTTATTCCGGTTTGTCTTATCAAAAAGTCCTATTTGTCATCGATGCAGACAGGAGTGTGGTTTATAACCCATCGTCAGAGTATGTTGCTCAAAGTAACAAGACCTATGTTGCAAAAATGTCAGAATATCTGAAATTACAAGCAACCAAACTTGGATGTACAGTTATTGAAAGCGTGGATGTTTTTGCCAAGGATTACCAGCAGCATAAGCAAAGATTTGAATTTGCCAAAGAAGCTGATTGGCACTGGAACTCCAGAGGACATAGGATAATCGCTGAGGCGATCCAAAGGTCGGATTGGTGGCGGGGGGGGGTAAGCGATGAACGCTTATAAGACCTCAAGCGCTAAAGGATGAACTTGGAAAGATCCGTATCCTTGGCAAGGTCACCAACCTTATCTTTGACATATTGAGCATCAATCTCGATGGTTTGCCCTGGAGTTTCGCTCGCCTCAAAACTAATTTCTTCAAGCAAACGCTCCATAACTGTTTGCAAGCGCCGGGCTCCAATATTCTCCACACTTCTATTCACGTCCACAGCAATTTTAGCAATCTCTTGGATCGATTCGTCATTGAAGTCAATAGTGACCTCTTCTGTAGCCAGTAACGCTTTGTATTGTTTAATCAAACTGGCTTCTGGCTCAGTTAAGATACGCACAAAATCATTTTCACTGAGTGCTTTTAGCTCCACACGAATGGGCAAGCGCCCCTGCAACTCGGGTAAAAGGTCAGAAGGTTTGGCCAGGTGGAAGGCACCTGAGGCAATAAACAAAATGTGTTCCGTACGTACCAACCCGTGTTTGGTTGAAACGGTGGTGCCCTCAATCAGAGGCAATAGATCTCGCTGAACCCCTTCACGGCTAACCTCGCCACCTTGTCGTTCTCCGCGCCCGCAGATTTTATCAATTTCATCTAGGAATACAATGCCGTTTTGTTCAACAGTTTGAATGGCATCACGCACAACAGATTCGTGGTCCAGCAATTTGTCGCTTTCTTCTTCGATTAATACCTTATAGGATTCAGCAACTTTCATCCGCTTGGTTTTCTTTTGCCCGCCCAAAGCCTTACCGAAAATGTCATTCAAGTTTAGCATACCCATTTGCGCGCCTGGCATACCAGGTACATCAAACGTTGGTAATTGAGATGAACCGACATCTAGTACCTGTAATTCAATCTCACGATCATCAAGCGCACCCTCGCGCAACTTCTTTCGAAACTTCTCTCGGGTGTCCTGGCTGGCTTTTTCGCCGACAAGTACATCAAGGACACGCTCTTCTGCCATAAGTTCTGACTTGGCATAAATTTGCGTGCGGTGGTCTTCCTTGGTTTTTATCAAAGAAATTTCTACCAAATCTCGCACTATGGATTCAACATCTCGCCCCACATAACCCACTTCTGTGAATTTTGTCGCTTCGACCTTAAGAAACGGTGCATCAGCAAGTCTTGCAAGCCTTCTTGAGATTTCCGTCTTACCAATACCAGTGGGACCAATCATCAAAATATTTTTAGGTAGAACTTCTTCCTTTAAATCATCACTCAACTGCAAACGGCGCCAACGGTTGCGCAGCGCAATGGCCACAGCGCGCTTGGCATCATTTTGGGCAATGATAAAACGATCAAGCTCAGATACAATTTCTCTTGGGGTCAATGTACTCATGGAATTACAAACTCTCAATTATAACGTTTGAATTAGTATAGACACAAAGGTCGCCTGCGATTTTCATTGCTTTTTCAGCAATTTCCTTTGCCGTTAAATCCTGATCATACAACGCTCTTGCAGCAGCGAGTGCATAATTGCCTCCTGAGCCAATGCCAATAATCCCATCTTGGGGTTCAAGGACATCTCCGGTACCAGTCATGATCAAAGACATATTTTTATCTGCTACAGCCATCATGGCCTCTAGTTTGCGCAGATAACGATCTGTGCGCCATTCTTTGGCAAGCTCAACACAAGCTCTTGAAAGTTGCTCCGGGTGTTGCTCTAGCTTGCCTTCCAACTTCTCGATCAGTGTCAACGCATCTGCTGTGGCTCCGGCAAAACCTGCAATAACAGAGCCGTCAATGAGACTGCGCACCTTGCAGGCATTCGCTTTGACAACTGTTGATCCCATACTTACTTGTCCGTCACCAGCAATCACCACTTCCCCTTTTTTTCGCACAGAAAGAATTGTTGTGCCGTGCCATGCTACTGTCATTGGTGTATATCCTATTCGTCAGTATACTGCTAATGTGGGCATACTAAAGGGTTTCTATCAGGAAAGGAAGACAATCATGACTTATGATCAAAATAATGTGTTTGCTAAGATTATCCGCGGGGAATTACCTTGTAATAAGGTTTATGAAGATGAGGATATCCTTGCCTTTCACGATATTATACCCAAAGCTCCCGTCCACGTGTTGGTGATTCCAAAGAAAGAATATGTATCATTCGACGATTATAGTGCGAATGCTTCACCAGAAGAAATGTCCACTTTTTTTAGAGCCATTGGAAAGATTGCCCGTGACCTCGGCGTTGAAGAGCAAGGTTATCGCCTAATTGCCAATCACCGTGGTTATGCAGGCCAAGAAGTAGAGCATTTTCATGTGCATATTTTGGCAGGACAACCGTTGGGGCCAATGTTAATGCCGCAGTAGAGAGCAACGGAGTTACAGCTAAGGCAGTGCAGAATTAGGGCAGTGAAGCCGATGTGTCCGTCATGCTGGAAGCCGGTTTTATCCAAACCTCAGATTATTTAAGCTGCTGCCTTCATCTTGGCCTCTAGCATACGCTCGAGCCAGTGGATATCATAATCTCCAGCAACAATATCTGGATGTGTTGCCAAGCCTTTATGTAAGTCCAGAGTATTCTTGACGCCGCCAATGACATATTCGGACATTGCTCTTTCAAGCCGGCGCAGGCAATCTTCGCGGGTGTCGCCATGCACAATCAACTTGGCAATGAGGCTGTCATAGTGAGGGGGGATTTGGTAGCCGGTGTAAAGTGCGCTATCAACACGCACGCCAGGTCCGCCGGGCGTGTGATAATCTAAAACCTTACCCGGGCAGGGGGCAAAGGTTTCTGGGTGTTCGGCGTTAATGCGGCACTCAATGGCATGACCTTGTATGCTCACGTCGTCTTGGGTAAATGAAAGCGGCTGCCCCATGGCGACACGAATTTGCTCTTGCACCAAATCAATTCCAGTGATGGCTTCGGTGATGGGATGCTCGACCTGCAACCGGGTGTTCATCTCAATAAAGTAAAACTCTCCATTTTCATAGAGAAATTCGATTGTGCCCGCACCTCGATAACCCAGTTTAGTCAATGCTTTACAACAAATTTCACCAATTTTGTTGCGTGCAACAGTATCTAGGACTGTCGAGGGTGCTTCTTCCCAAACCTTTTGGTGGCGCCGTTGCAGTGAGCAATCCCGCTCACCTAAGTGCACAACATTTCCCTGTTGATCAGCGATAATTTGAATCTCGATATGTCGCGGTTTAGACAAATATTTTTCAATGTAAACAGCATCGTTGCCAAAATTAACCTTAGCCTCGCTGCGCGCTAGTCGAAAAGCCTCTTCAAGTTGCAAGGATTGAAAAACAATTTTCATGCCCTTGCCACCACCACCACTGGCTGCTTTGATCAACACGGGATAACCAATTTTGTCAGCTGCACGCTTTGCCTCAGTCAGGCTTCGCACTTCCCCTTTTGAGCCAGGCACTACTGGGATTCCCAGTTTTTGTGCTGTTTCTTTGGCCATAATTTTATCGCCCATGGTGCGAATGTGCTCAGGTGTCGGACCAATGAAAATCATTTCGTGCTCTTCAATCATTGAAGCAAATTCAATGTTTTCCGATAAAAATCCATAGCCTGGATGGATGGCATCAGCTCCTGAAACCGTTGCTGCCGATAAAATCGCTGCCATATTTAGATAACTGTCTTTGGCAGGGGCTGGACCTATGCAAACACACTCGTCAGCCAAGCGCACATATTTGGCTTCTGCATCAGCGGTTGAGTGCACGGCAACAGTCTGTAGTCCCATATCCCGGCATGCACGCTGAATGCGCAGGGCAATTTCTCCTCGATTGGCAATGAGGACTTTTTTAATCATGCAACACCTCGCATTGACTCTAAGGATTTAATATTATCCAACAATTAATAACACTTCGTCAAATTCGACCGGATCGCCGTCCTTGACCAAAATTTTTATAACCTTGCCACCCGTTGGCGCTTTGATAGGATTCATAACTTTCATGGCTTCAATAATCAACAAGGTCTGGCCTGCTTCAACTGTATCGCCTTCACGCACAAATGGTTCGGCCTCAGGTTCGGGAGCCATATAAGCATTGCCAACCATTGGCGATTTGATAGCCCCTGGATGATCCGCATCTGTTGGTGCTAGGGCAACTGCCTTGGGAGCAAATTCTGTAACAGTCGCCTCTGGCTGCACAAGCGCGGGAGAGGCTACAGGTGCATCTGGTACGACAACTTCGGTGGTACGTGCGTGACGTACAACCCGCACGCGACAATCATTAGCCTCATATTCAATTTCGTTGAGATCGGTTTCGTCCAACAACTGAGCTAGCTGCCGGACAATTTCTGCGTCAAAGGAGTTTTTTTGCGCCATAAATTCTAAATCCTAAAATTGAACTTACTCAAGGCTTATAACACGATTCTCAATGAACACAAAATCTTATCGTCCGTGACAGTGTTTGTAGCGTTTTTCAGATCCGCAAGGGCACAGCTCATTGCGGCGTAATTCACCCCAGGTCGAAGGGTCTTTGGGGTCTCGATCTTCTGGTTTCACATAGGAAACCGCGCTAGAGGGCACTGCCTCAGGCGCAAGATATTCACCGAGGCCAAGCTGAGGCTCAAAGCCACCCATTTCAGGATGCACAAACTGCATATCTTCTGTTGGTTGTTCTACATCTGTCATCTGTCGCATCCTGTCCTCATCGACAGAAACATCCATATCCAGATGGCCCAAGGCACTTGTTACTGTTTCACGCAAATTGCCAAGCATAGCTTCAAACATGTTAAAGGCTTCACTTTTGTACTCATTTAACGGATCTCTTTGCGCGTAGGCCCTTAGGTTAATGCCCTGGCGCAGGTGATCTAGAGAGTGCAAGTGATCTTTCCACACGTGGTCGAGAATGCGTAACAACAAACTTTTTTCCGCCATCCGCAGCAGTTCAGGTCCGTATTTTTTTTCCTTTTCATTTGCCAGATCTGTCACAGCTGTAGTGATACGCTGTTTGATTTCTTCATCAGCAATCCCTTCTTCTTGGGTCCATTCAACCACAGGAAGCTTTAGCCCAAACAATCGCATACACTCTTCGTGCAAAGAATGGGTTTCCCATTGTTCAGGATAAGATCCTGCCGGAATAAAACGTGCCACCAAATCGTCGATCACATCTTGGCGCATATCATCAACAATATCTTTTGCATCTTCAGCAGTCATCAGATCACGGCGCAACTCGTAAATAACTTTGCGTTGATCATTCATTACATTGTCATATTTCAACAAGTGTTTGCGAATATCGTAGTTGCGCGCTTCAATTTTTTGTTGAGCGCGCTCTAAGGCTTTTGTTACCCATGGATGCGTAATGGCTTCGCCTTCTTCTAATCCTAGTTTTTTGAGCATATTATCCAAACGTTCAGAACCAAAAATCCGCATCAAATCATCTTCAAGCGAGAGGAAAAATTTTGATGCACCATTATCTCCTTGCCGTCCAGAACGACCACGTAATTGGTTATCAATACGCCTGGATTCGTGACGTTCGGTAGCAATAACAAACAGACCGCCAGCCTTTAAAACTTCGGATTCATGTGCAGTAATTTCTGTTGCAAGTTTTTCTTCAATTTCCTTGCGTTTATTTTCATCCTTAACGTCTTTAATTTCTTGTTCAAGCTGCATTTCAAGGTTACCTCCCAGCTTGATATCGGTTCCACGTCCCGCCATGTTGGTGGCAATCGTAATCGCCCCAGGGGCACCTGCTTGGGCAATAATATAGGCCTCTTGTTCATGATAGCGAGCATTCAAAACATTGTGAGGAATTTTATGTTTTTTCAAAAGTTCCGAGATGACTTCGGATTTTTCGATGCTCACCGTTCCTACTAAGACTGGCTGTTGGCGCTTGCGACATTCTTCAATCAATTTGATAATTGCGCCATATTTTTCGGCCGCAGTTCGGTAGACTTCATCGTCATGATCTTTACGCACCATTGGCCGATGTGTGGGAACTTCAATCACATCCAGGCCATAGATGTCAGCAAATTCTGCAGCCTCTGTCTTGGCCGTTCCGGTCATACCGGAAAGTTTTGGATATAAACGAAAGTAGTTCTGGAAGGTAATTGAAGCCAGGGTTTGGTTTTCCCTTTCAATTTCTACACCTTCTTTAGCTTCCAATGCCTGGTGCAAACCGTCTGAATAGCGGCGTCCTTCCATCATACGTCCGGTAAATTCATCAATGATCATCACTTTGTTGTCTTTAACAATATAGTCGACATCTCTTTGAAAAATAGTGTGGGCCTTAAGAGCTTGGTTGGCGTGGTGCACCAGCATGACATTTTGGATGTCGTATAGGGAATCGCCCTTCATCAAACCTGTTTCTTTCAAGAGTTCTTCAATCTTTTGCATCCCGCCTTCGGTATAGGTTACCGAACGAGCCTTTTCATCTTTTTCATAATCAGAGGCTTTCAGCTGAGGTATAAGCTTATTAATAGCGATATAAAGTCCTGACGAGTCTTCCGCGGGTCCTGAGATAATCAACGGTGTGCGGGCTTCATCGATCAAAATGCAATCAACCTCATCGACAATGGCGTAATTAAAAGCGCGCTGCACCATGTCTTCAGCGCTAAACTTCATATTGTCGCGTAGATAATCAAAACCAAACTCGTTGTTGGTTCCATAGGTAATATCGGCTGCATACGCTTTTTGCCTTTGGTCATCATCCAGCTCATTCAAAATGCAGTCTACCGAAAGACCAAGAAAACGATAAATTTCCCCCATCCACTGCGAGTCACGTTTGGCCAAGTAGTCATTGACGGTTACAACATGCACCCCTTTGCCAGAAAGCGCATTTAGGTAAACTGCCAGTGTTGCCACGAGGGTTTTTCCCTCACCGGTCTTCATCTCAGTAATCATGCCGCGGTGCAAAACGATTCCACCAATCAACTGTACATCAAAGTGGCGCATCTTCAGGGTGCGCACCGATGCTTCACGTACAGTGGCAAAAGCATCAACCAAAATGTCATCCAAGCTTTCCCCATCCTGTAAACGCTTACGAAGCCAAGGAGTTCGATCCTTGAGTTCTTCATCGGAAAGCTTTTGCACCTCAGGCTCGAGAGCATTAATCTTATTGACAAGCGGGTATGCTTTCTTTAGATAGCGGTCGTTGGCGTTACCAAAAAAGCGTTGAAATATTGTACTTACCATCCTTTTATGTGTCCTTAAGTGTTCGTGCTTGGCGCCTTCAGCCAACACATTTTTAAGCATTGATCAGTACTTACTTAGCACGGATCACTGCCTAACTTCAAGATTTGGATATATCCTCTCGTCAGATGCGGTAAAACTTGCTAAAATGCACTCGTCCATGTTTTGGAACGTATTTAATTTTAAAAATGAAAGCACAAGGAACCTCCATGCGCAGATTGTTCTATATATCATCTGGATTTATATTAGCTGTTCTAGTGGCATTGTTTTTTGTGCCAAGAGTTGTGGACCTCAATCAATATAAGGGACAGATTGAATCAGAGGTTGAAAAAGCTCTTGCAAGAGAAGCAAAAATAGCAGGCAAGATATCACTTTCACTGCTTCCCTTTCCATCTGTGAATGTTAATGACATTCGGCTTGCCAATGATGCGCGAAGTTCCAGACCTGACATGTTGAAAGTCAAGAAGGTTTCAGCGTCGATTTCGTGGCTTCCTTTACTGATGGGGCAAATCTCTGTGCGATACCTGCGTCTTGTGCAGCCCGAAGTTGTCTTCGAAAAGTATGCAGATGGAGCTAACTGGGATTTTCTAATGCGGTTAGGTGAAAAATCCAAAACCGAGGGCGTGCCTGAAGCACCTCAAGAAGATGCCGATGGGACTGGCTTTGATGTTCATGTGAGTCACATCTATATCAAAGAGGGGAGCGTCAAATATTATGATGGAAAATCTGAGACCGCAGTTGAGGCCCTCAACTTGAAAGTTGCAACTGATGATGTACTCGGGCCTTATGCAATCACAGGTGGATTAAAGCTTAATGATAAGCTTGTCTCTCTTGACCTACAGGTCGGTGAACTTGCACCAGAGGCTGCGGTCGATGTGGCAGCAACCCTGAGCTATGCAAAGCACCAGCTGGCAGCTCAGGGTTCTTTTGATCAAAAAGCGACCCAGTTTAAGGGCAAGCTAGACGCAACGGTTCAGACTCAGGAAATAGCGCCAGACCTGGCCACAAGATTTGGTTCGTCGGTTAAATTTATAGGTGAAATTCAGATCGATCCAAAACGAGTGGATTTGTCGGGTAGGGTGGCAGCCAATAAAAACGAAGCAGCTGGCCAAATTACCCTTGAGTTTACCGGATTACAGAAGTACTTTATCGGGCTCAAGCAGCTCCCAGGTAAAACTAATCTTGCTGTTAAGGGCAGTCTGGCAAACATGAACCCTTTGTCGGGGCATGCCGATATAAAATCCACGCAATTTGGTAAATTCCTTGAGTGGGCTAAGGTCGATGTAAGTGAGCTGCCCAAGACCGTTTTGCAAAGCTTTCTCTTCAAAGCATCCTTTAAAGTTGCCGAGGCAGAGATTCTCCTTTCTGGTTTGACGTTGAAGGTTGGCAACGCACAGGCGACGGGTGACCTCGCCAGGAAGGGGGCATTGATCACAGTGAATGTTGAGACCCCAAGAATTGGCCCTTGGCTGACCATTGCCAAAATGCAACCTACACAAGAGCTTGGTCGTGTACACATCAATGGGACTGTTACCGGTGATACAAAGCTGATGAAGATCAATACAACTGTTAGGGCTCAGCAAGGAACATTCAAAGCCACCGGTCAACTCAAAGATCTAAGGGGAACAGCAGGTTACAACCTTGCCCTTGATATGGATTGCCCCAGTATAAATAGGTTAGTGCAAGGATTTGGCATGAATGACTTGCCGATTGTTTTGGGCCGCGTCAAATTGAAAGCTCATATTGATGGCAATCCAAGCCAAGTGAAAGTTGCAAACCTTAAGGGCTCAATTGCTCCTAAAGGGTTGACTACAAATGTGGCAGGACGAGGTACGTATCGTTTTGGAGCAAAGCGACCGCAGTTAGATTTTGATCTACAGCTTGGTCGTGTGAACATCAACTCCTTAATGGCAGAAGCTTCAGGACCAGGGGCGTCTCAAGTAGCTCAAGCCCATAATCCGCAGTTGCTGTTGGTTTCAGCAAAATCATCCACTGCCCCTGCAACGGGATCATCGTTTAAGGGTTGGTCACGCGAGCCGATAGATTTTTCAGGACTCAATGCCCTGGATGCAACTGGTAAAGTGCAAATTGCATCATTGGTTTATGACCCTTATGTTTTTGACAATGTAGGTATGGACTTGACTCTTACAAATGGTAATCTGACTATTCCCAATTTTAAGTGTGGTATTTATGGGGGAAATTTCACCGGAAAAATAACTGTGCAGGCTGCAAAATCAGCTCCTTCGTTTTCGTTTAACTCCCAACTGCGTGGAGCAAGTTTAAAGCAGCTCATCGGCAAAGGAAGTCAATGGGATATCCAGGGTGGTACGACAAATGCAGACTTTAATTTGACCACTGCGGGCCGCAATGAATTTGAGTTGGTTTCGCATTTGAACGGGGCATTAAATTTTGATGTGAGTGATGCCACACTTATTGGCACCGACTATGGAGCCCTGGCAAGAAGTTTAACTCAGTTGACGAACCCTGCAGGCCTTATTGGAATTTTGCAGGGCGCTGAACGTGGTGGTAAAACTACCAAAGCCAACTTGAAAGGACGGTTTAATATTGTCAATGGTGTTGGTCGGGCCCAAGGTGTGCAATTCACATCACCTCCGGCTAATGGAACTGCTCAAGGTGAGGTAAATTTGCCAAAATACTCTATGGAGATCACTGCGGAAATGCAACTTGCAGAATTGAAAAATCTTCCAGTGAGTGTGCGATTGCATGGGCCCCTTGATGCTCCGAAAAAATCCTTCAATACAGATCAGTTAACGGGACATTTGTTTAAAAGTGTTGGAGGTCAACTCATCAACCGACTTATCGGTGGTACGGTAGCAGGACCAGCTGGCGCTGTGACCGGAGTTCCCAGGATTCTCCCTATTCCAATCCCAGGTCTTGGCAGAGAAGAGGAAAGCCAACAAAAGTCTCCTCCTGAGGCCAAAGAAGAACAACCAAGCAAATCGGTCCCAGAGAAAGTTTTAAAAGGGGTGTTGCGAGGTTTGTTTAAATAATTGTTTACCCGTGCTGAATCAAAATGTTGAATTTTATGGTAACGAGAAGCGCGCAGTTTACTTGGGTAAAAGAGCACTTTGAGTGCACCATAAAATCAACATTTTGATTCAGCTTCAGTATATAAGGCCTGAATAGCTACAATAAACTTAGACATAGGTCCAGAACAATCTGGGCCGTTTGGAAATTTTGATCCAAATGCGGGTTGTACTCTGAGATTTCAAGTCCAGCAAAACCTGGATCATCGGCAAGTTTTGCCAGAGCCGGCAGGGTTTCCTGCACTCTCAATCCGTCTTTTTCGGGACTACCCACACCAGGAGCATCAACGGGATCAAATGCATCCAAATCGACGCTGATCCCAAATATATCCGTTTTTTGTGTGATTGTTGCATGGGCCTCTTGTAAAACCACATCAATCCCTTTTTGTTTGACTTCATCCATAAAAAAGATGCGCACGCCTAAGCGTTTTAAAAGATCTGCCTCACCTCGTTCATAGCTTCTCACCCCCACAAGTACTAAGTGCTCAGGATTGAGCTTGGGGCCTTTTTGAGCCAAGTTCACCAGCTCAGATGCACCATACCCCAACAAACATGCCAGTGGCATTCCATGAACAGCATTTGATTCAGTTGTTTCATGGGTGTGCGCATCCATATGCGCATCCAACCAGAGCAATCCGAAATTCTGTGGTCGTTTTAAGGCAGTAATCACCCCACTCCAAATGCCCACAGCTGTGGATTGATCTCCACCAATCACCACAGGAAAGCTTCCCGCCTCCATATTATAGATGATGCGCTGGGCTAATCGCTCTGCGTGATCTAGGATATGCGGTAAGGTGAAGGTTGGATCCATAGAAGTATTTAACGAACCTCGCTCTTTGGCAAAGATAATTTCATCCCAAGCTACCTGTAAATTATGTTGTGCCAGTTTTTCAGCCAAGCGAAAGGCACGCATTGCTGTCGGCCCACCTTCATTGGTCCGAATTTTTGCGCCCCATCCTGAAGCCGCACCAATTAAAGCTATTTTCTTGTTTGTCATAATCGCTATTGTACGGGGTGAGATCTTAAGAAACGATATCTGCTTATCCAAAATTCAGATTAACTATCAACAGACGGAAGACAGATGCGACTAAACAAAACCAATAAGCGCTCAAACAAGTTTCAAAAGAGCATGACGCTTTTTTCCAGCCGAGAGCTTGCACGTTTTACCATCTGCAAAATCATTGGGTGTGATAACGTATGCTTCATCTTGAACTACCTGATCATTTAAGCGTGCGCCTTGCCCTCTGATCAGCCGGCGTGCATCCCCTTTACTGCCAGCAAGACCGCTTTTGTGCAGCAACTCAATAAATGAAGGGTTTTGGTCAAAATCTGATTGCTTGATCTCAATAACTGGCAAAGCTTCAAGATTGGTGCTGGAATGCGTTTCAAACAAGCTCTCAGCTGTTGCCCGCGCGGCATCAACAGCCTCTTGTCCGTGCACCAGGCGTGTGACTTCATCTGCTAATATTTTTTTTGCTTCATTAATTTCTGCACCTTCGAGACGCTCAAGTTTTTCGATTTCAGCTATAGGGAGCTCTGTAAATAGGCGCAAAAATTTCCCTACATCTGCGTCTTGTGTATTACGCCAAAACTGCCAAAATTCAAAAGTTGGAAGTTTATCTTTTGTAAGCCACACTGCTCCTTGAGCTGTTTTTCCCATTTTTCCGCCATCAGCTGTGGTGATCAATGGAGCCGTTAACCCAAAAACTTCACACCCTTCAATTCGGCGGACCAACTCAACGCCGTTAATAATATTACCCCACTGGTCTGACCCACCAAGTTGCAACCTACAACCGTATTTGCGGTACAATTCTAAAAAATCGTAAGCTTGCAAAATCATATAGTTGAATTCAAGAAAGCTCAGGGATTGTTCGCGATCCAGACGGCGCTTGACACCTTCGAACGTAAGCATGCGGTTTATGGAAAAATGCCGTCCATAATCCTGCAAAAAATCTAGATAATTGAGCGGATCCAACCATTCACTGTTATCAAGCAAAATTGCGTCTGTAGCGCCTTTACCAAATGTAAGAAATCGCTCAAAAATGGGACGAAACTTTGCAATATTCTGCTTAATCGCATCTGTAGATAGCAAGCGCCGCATCGAATCTTTATCAGATGGATCGCCAATTCTCGTTGTGCCACCCCCCATCAGCACAATAGGTTTGTGTCCGGTCTTTTGCAACCATCGCAGTCGCATAATTTGCACCAAACTGCCCACATGTAAGCTGTCGGCCGAAGCATCAAATCCAATGTAGGCAACCACTGACTGCTGCGCCATTAAACTGTCTAACGCCTCCAAGTCCGTCCCTTGATGAACGAAGCCTCGGGCAAAAGCATGGTTTAGAAAATCTGACTTGAATGTACTCATGGCTTCAATGTAACGAGTTGTGGTTCGAAAATCTACCAACATCACATTATCTGTCAGGGCCACCTCATGAAGATTTATTTATTTTTCATGATAAGCTGCGCTAACGCCTCATCATCCCATGAACAAATTTTTCTATATCCTTTTACCGACTGATTTTTAGGCTTATTCCGCTGCAACATGTTCAGTGCAATGTGTCTCATAATGGCCATTACGTGTGGAGCGTTCTCTTTTCTGATGCGGGAATAGTCCTCGTTAAATGACATATCTAAAACCCAGTGTAGTGAATTTTCAATAGCCCAGTGTTCACGTATTGATTTTAAAAATTTTTCTGGCTTAGTTTTCTTTAGAGATGAGATGTAATAACGTGTTTCTTTTGTTGTCTTTCCGTTGAGCACATCTCTAGTAGAATTAATTCTAATAATACTATTTATGGTGTGCCATAATGGATGAGCTTCTCTTAGCCAATCAATGTTATCACTAACAATACATTCTCTCGTTTCTATGCGACCATGCCCTTTATCATAATCTATGCACGACTCTAGAT
>JBDLIP010000018.1 GCA_039714795.1 Pseudomonadota bacterium
CGCTAGCCTGAAGAACGAGAAAAAACTTACCTGTCACATTCATTACGATTCTACAAAGGTGAAATCTAGTTCAGAGAACATAAAACGTTTGAAAAGGCACCTTGAACTATCAGGGATCCAACTGATAGAAATCTCACCAAGTACCTTCCCAGATTTTTATGTTGTCATCATTGGTTCTGATACGTCAGAACTTAACAATCCAGAGCATCAAAAGGAGGGAATGCAAACAATTTTTCTCTCGCTTGATCAAGCAACCTCTTTCAAAGACGTGCAAAAATCTGACTCGTGCTTAGGCTGCTTTGCCCTGGGAGATTTTGATAACTACTACCTGTTTGTCTTGAATCTTTTAGCTACGCTATTGCCAAAAGCAAAAATCAGTGAATCTTTTGATGAATTTAAAACACAAACCATAGCTAAAATGCCGGAGCCAGAGACGCCAAGACAAGCAGCAAGGCTAGAGCTCAACAGAGATTTTTATTTGAAATTTATTGCAATCATTGTGGCTTTTATTGGAGTAAGCTGTGTAGGATTCTTGGGTCTAAAGCTAAAAAATTTAATTACAAGTGACAGCAGCAATGCCTCTTCTGTGCACGCTACGGCGTCATTATCTGCAAAAGAGCAAGACAACCGAATGATCAAATGGAACCTTCCTTTACTACCAGATCCTTATATTGAGCGGACTGCACTGTTGGACTCTATATGGAATCAATTCGATGCAAAGAATAAAACAAAACAATCAACAAAGGTGGTGGGGTTAGTTGGCTTAAGAGGCATCGGTAAGACTTTTTTAGCGGTGCATGCCATTCATCATCCCAGACAACCCTATAAATTTAGAGCCTGGATCAATGCAGAAACAGAGTCATTATTAAAGGGTAATTATTTTGAAATAGGTAGTAAATTCAATCTGTTTTCCGATAATATGTCTGACGCACAAAAGATTCGAGAAGTGAAAACTTGGATTGAAAATAGAGGAAGAGCTTTACTGGTTTATGATAATGCTCCTAGTTCAGCTATGTTATACAACTACCTGCCCAATAATGCCGACGTCATTGTGACCTCAAGCAACCATAGGGTAAAAAATGCCATTGAAGTCGATGTGATGACAAAAAAAGAATCTTTTGCCTTGCTCGAAGCGCAACTTCCTGTGAGTTTTCAGCAAGAGCCGGACTATCAACAAAATGCTGCCAAACTCTTAAATAAACTGCATTATACCCCTTTAGCGATATCCCAGGCCGCAGGGTACATAACAGAAAATACCATTTCAATTGCAAACTATTTGAAATTGTATGGAACCGAGAGAAAAAATTTGTTGTTATCCGATAGCAGTACACCTTCGGATGTTAAGCATGATCCCATTTATGCGACATGGGACCTTAGTTTAAACGCTATCAAAAAAACAAAAGATGGCGAAAAGGCCCTTGATTTGCTTAATTTTATTTCTTTCTGTTATCCAGCCAACATCCCCAAATCCCTTTTGGTATATTACTTATCTGAGAAAAATGACAATAAATCAGAGTGGGAACTGAATAGATTGCTCAGTATTTTGCGGCAATACTCATTGATAAAAATATCAGGCGACGACATATCGATTCATCGCTTGGTCTCTGGCTGGCTCAGGGATAAATTAGACCAAGAACAGAAACTGAGATATCTGAAACGGATGAAAATTGCGATTGAGAAAATATATCCTAAGAAAATTGAAAACGCTAAAATTTCGACTAAAGAGCATCGACTAATCAATAAGACAATTGCTCAATTAGATGTGTTTTTGAAAGAAATTAGCTCCCTGGCTTCGGATGAAGCTCAATTTTCTTTCTATACTCTTACCTATCGTATTTTAAATGAACCCCACAAAATAGAACATATTTTAGAAGAGGCGCTAAAAATCAATGAGTCTTTGTATGGTCAACATCATCCCAATAATTTGCAAATTTTAAATTTATTAAGTTCCGTGTATCATGACCTGGGAGAAAGTTTCAAACAACGAGAAATTTTAAAAAAAGTTGTATCAATTAGTAAAAAAGCCTATGGAAAAGAGCATCCGAAAACAGCACATGCATTTCTTCAGTATGCCCTAGCACACGTGATGATAGGAGAGTTTCGTACGGTAAAAACCTTACTGCCGCAGGTATTGGCACTGTACCAGGCACATTATGGCGATAACCATGTTGAGACTGCTCAGGTGCTATATAAGCTAGGTTGGTGGAATTATGTGTTAGGTGACAGGGCAAAAGGGAGAAAAACCCTAGAACGTACGTTGCAAATACACTCCGAAAATCCCACATCAATTTATAATCTGGCGTATAACCAAACCCTCCTCGGATTTATCCATTATGATTTGAATGACCTTCAAAAAACCGAGACCCTTTTTCGAAATGCTCTAGATATACGAAAAAAATTGTATGGGGGAAGTCACATTTGGACAGTGCTTTCAATGGTGAATTTAGCCTTACCCTGTGCTGCAATGCACAAGAACTCTGAAAGCAAACACCTTTTAGATGAAGCACTCCGATTTGCCAAAAAAGATAAAAATACAACGAATGTTTGGACGTCTGTTTTATTTTCTCGTATGGGAATTGTTCATTCCGTTTTAGGTAATTATTTGCAAAGTAAAAAAATGTTAAGGAATGCCGTTGAAAGTCTTAAAAGGAAGTACGGAGACGATCACTTGTTTACTGCGATTGTCTCTGTAAATTTAGGTAATGCCTATCGTTTGCTTGGGGATGTCCAGAATGCGAGAAAGCTTTTGAAACAATCATCCCAAACAATCCAACATTCCTATGGTAACGATCATCCCACAACCGCAATGGCCATAGCTAATCTGGCATTAACTCTAGAAAATACAGAGAAAAAAGAATTGCTAGAAAAAGCTTTGATAGTTTTCAAAAACTTTTATCCTCCTGACCATCCAAACATCAGGAAGGTCGCATCAGAACTTAAAAAAGAAAAGATATCTCCCGCTAATGCCAGTGATTTAGGAAAATCTTTCAATCCTGGTTATTACATCCTCTTGCCTTTCTAGGAGAGAAGGTTTATCCTCCCAGGGAGTGGGAGTGTTGTGCTCTCAATTTATGGAGGAGATAGGAAATGAAAAGACTTTACTTTTTATCGGCAGTTTTAGTGGTACAAGTGTTTTGCTTTGCAGGCGATGGGTGTTTGGCACATACAAAAGATCTCTCTGGACAGATGGAACTGGGAAAAAATCTTTTGACCCCTGTTGAAAATGCTCATTAATGTCAAGGATCTTTATCGTTTCGAAAGGCCAGTCATTTTTGCAGGGAGGTTGGCATCAAGAATGTCGCATCAGAACTTGAAAAAGGAAACATATCTCACGCTAATGTCAGTACGTTAGGAAAATCTATCAATCCTGGCTATTATATCCTCTTGCCTTTCTAGGTGGCAAAGATTAAAATGCCCGGGAGTGGGGAGTGTTGTGTCCTCAATTTGTGAAGGAGATAGAAGATGAGAAAACTTTGCCTTTTGTCAGTAGTTTTGGTAGTGCAGGTGTTTTGCTCTGTAGGAGATGATTGTTCTGCTACTCACACACAAGATTTTTCTGAGCAATCAGAACCCGGGAAGACCCTTTTGACTCTTGCTAGTAATTCAAGCTGAAGGTATTGTTTTTTTCTCGTTCCTGCAAATTTAGGAAATGTCCATCGTTTGCTCGGAGATGTAAAAAACGCAAGAAAACTTTTGACACAATCTCTTAAAACAATTCAGCGGACCTATGGTAAGAATAATCCCACGACGGCCATGGCCATGGCCGATCTGGCATTAACTTTAGAAAATTCAGAGAAAAAAAATTTATTAGAAAAATCCTTAAAAGTTTTCAAGGATTTTTACCCTCCTCACCATCCAAATATTAACAAGATCGTATCAGAGCTCGAGAACAAAAAAGATAACTCAAATCTCAATAAGTTAGAAAAATCTCCCAACCCCGGCTATTATATCCTCTTGCCTTTCTAGGTGGCAAAGATTAGAATGCCCGGGAATGGGGGAGGTTGTTCTCCCAACTTATGGAGGAAGTAAACAATGAAAAGACTTTACTTTTTATCGGCAGTTTTAGTGGTACAAGTGTTTTGCTTTGCAGGCGATGGGTGTTTGGCACATACAAAAGATCTCTCTGGACAGATGGAACTGGGAAAAAATCTTTTGACCCCTGTTGACAATGCTCATTAATGTCAAGGATCTTTATCGTTTCGAAAGGCCAGTCGTTTTTGCAGGGAATTGAGTTTGGCATTCGGTGATTAGATGCCATTGGTTAGCCCTCGGCAGTGGTCTGACTTTTTTCACAAAGTGAGCACAAAGTTCGTGGTCTCGGACCTGAAAATGTGCCGGGTATAAATTGGGAACCGGCACCAGTTCATTCTTCTGACTGCTTTTTTCCCTCAATTTCTTCGCGCAGTAGTTCGAGCTCTAGCCACTGCTGTTCAAGCTCATCTTTTTTAGTCTTGGCGGTGTGTAGTTCGTCTGCTAGCCTGCATGCTTGATTGGGATCTTGGGTATAAAGCACAGGATCGCTCAGTGCGGTTTCAATTGAGAGAATAGTCTTGTCTAATTCTTGAATTTGCCTTGGCAGTTGAGTGAGGGCGTATTGCTCATTAAAGCTGAGGCGTTTGGTTTTTGTCTTTTCTGGTTTATCGGCCGCTTTTTTTACTTTTGCGGTAGTTTGCGGTTTTTGTTTTTTAGTTGGTTTACCGCGTTTTTGAAAAAGATAATCCTCATAACCGCCGGCATATTCAATTGCGGTTCCATCTCCTTCTAGGACGATGGTTGAGGTGACAACGTTGTCCAAAAAAGAACGGTCGTGGCTAACCAAAAGCAGCGTGCCGGTATAATCTGCTAGCATATCTTGCAGGCGATCGAGGGTGTCCATGTCCAGATCATTGGTTGGCTCATCCAGAATCAACAAGTTCGAGTCTTGCGCCAGTGAAAGCGCTAGCAATAATCTGTTCTTTTCCCCTCCCGAGAGCACCCTTACCGGCCCATGCAACTGATCCGGGTGAAACAAAAACTCCTTTATATAAGACATGACGTGTTTAGGCCTACCTTTGACGGTGACAAAGTCACCGCCATGCGGACACAGGGTTTCATGAATGGTCTTGTTGGGATTCAATCTCGTGCGATTTTGATCTAGGTAAACCGGCATAAGCCGTTTGGAGATCTTGACTGATCCGCTATCTGGTTTGAGTTCACCAATGAGCATTTTTAACAGCGTTGTTTTTCCAGATCCATTTGGACCGATAATACCAATACGATTACCGCGCACAATTCTGGTACTAAAATCTTGAATAAGAGGGCGACCAGCATATGATTTGCAGATATGGCGTGCTTCAATAATCGCTTTGCTGGACATCTCAGATGCAGAGGCTTCTAAGCGGCCAAGTTGCAGCGCCTTGATTTGTTGTGCCCGGGTATCACGGAGGCCTCGAAGGCGTGCCAATCGGCCCTGGTTGCGCTTGCGCCGGGCACTAATACCACCATGTGACCACTCTGTTTCGGCCTCAATAAGTTTATCCAGCTTGATTTTCGTTTTGGTTTCCTGCTCCACTAACTTATCGGCCCACTCTTCAAAATGTTCATAACCTTTATTAAGGCGGCGCACGATGCCAGCATCCAGCCATAAGGTGGTGTTGGTGGTATTTTTCAAGAAAGTTCGATCATGACTAATGATCACGACACTACCAGGGAACGATTTGATTCTTTGTTCAAGCCACTCAATGGTGGTCACGTCCAGATGGTTGGTGGGCTCATCCAGCAATAAGATGTCTGGCTCATGTACCAGCGCACGTGCCAGTGAAACGCGTCTGGCTTCACCTCCGGATAAATTATCCAGTGGTTTGATGTATTCGATGCCAAGGGTATCCAACAATGCTTTGGCTTGATGCTGACTGACATGCTCTTGATTGGAGACGTACTCAAGTGCAGTTGTCTTTTCTGGAAATTTTGGATCCTGCGGCATATAGGTTATCCGTGTTCCAGGTTGCACAAAAATCTCGCCCGCATCGGCTTCTTGCAAACCAACAATCAACCGCATCAAGGTTGATTTTCCGCCGCCATTTCTGCCAACCAAACAGATGCGCGCTCGCGCTTCAATGGCAAGATCAACCTGTCGGAACAGTACCGTTGAGCCAATCGTAAATTTGATGTCCTTTAGCTGTAAAAGCGGTGTCATTTTTTTCATGGGTTTAGAGTAAGCATATACCCACAGGAATTCAACTCTTGACCTTTTGTCCTTATCAAGCTATAGATACCTCTATACACGTTACGTCAGTCGGCGAGGGTTCGCTCACTGGCGCTTTTTGTGTTTCTAAAGGATATAAGACGGATATGTTTCAAAATCTGACCGACCGACTGGGAACGGTTTTTGGTAAGCTGCGAGGACGAGGCGCCTTAAGTGAGGCAGATGTAAAGGCTGCCATGCGTGAGGTGCGCATTGCGTTGCTTGAAGCTGATGTGGCCTTGCCAGTAGTCAAAGATTTTGTCAAAACTGTGAGCGAAAAAGCAGTTGGCCAGGCAGTCCTGAAAAGTGTGACTCCAGCACAGCAAGTGGTAAAGATCGTCAATGATGAACTGACACATCTTTTAGGGCATGAAGCGCAAAGTTTAAATTTGACGGCAGTGCCACCGGTAGTGGTTTTAATGCTTGGGTTGCAAGGATCGGGTAAAACCACGTCTGCTGCCAAACTCGCTCAGTTCATTCAAAAGAAATTACGCAAAAAGCCTTTGCTGGCCTCTTTAGATATTTATCGGCCCGCAGCGCAAAAGCAGCTTGAGGTATTGGCAGAATCCATTGGCACGGAAACTCTGGAGATTATCCCTGAGCAAAAGCCTGTGGAGATTGCCAAAAGAGCTTTGCAAAAAGCCAAACTCGAAGCTTATGACGTTTTAATTTTGGATACTGCTGGCCGTTTGCATATCGATGATGAGTTGATGCAAGAACTTGAATCAATCAAGGCAGCTACATCGCCTACAGAGACTTTGTTGGTGGCCGATGCGATGTCTGGACAAGACGCGGTTAATGTTGCGCAGACATTCCATGAACGCATCGGGGTCACAGGTATCGTCCTAACGCGGATTGACGGTGATGCTCGTGGTGGTGCTGCTTTATCGATGAAATCAGTAACCGGTTGTCCGATTAAGTTTTTAGGATCCGGCGAACAAGTTGACAAATTTGAAGAGTTTCATCCCGAAAGAGTTGCTGGGCGCATCTTGGATATGGGTGACGTGGTCACTTTGGTTGAAAAGGCAACAGAAGCTATTGATCAAGAAGAAGCAGAAAAGCTAGCCAAAAAGATGGAAAGAGGGACGTTTGATCTGGATGATCTGGCAGCCCAGTTGCGACAAATGGAGAAAATTGGTGGCCTGAGTGGAATCATGGCAATGATGCCAGGCATAGGGCAGATGAAGGACAAGATAGCTGCCGGTAGTGTGGATGACTCAATGCTGAAACGGCAACAGGCCATCATTTCATCGATGACTAAGCAAGAGCGCCGTCACTATAAGTTGCTGAATGCCTCAAGGCGCAAGCGTGTGGCAGCAGGATCAGGTACCTCGGTACAAGAGGTGAATCGTTTGATGAAGCAGTTTATGCAGATGAGTAAGATGGTGAAAAAAATGGGGAAACTCGATAAAAAGGGGCTTAGTCGCCAAAATTTGAAAGGATTATTTTAATGAAAAAGATCAGTTTTATGAAAGAAAGGAATTAAACTATGGCTGTAAAAATACGTCTTGCCCGCGCAGGGGCCAAAAAACGTCCGTTTTATCGTGTGGTTGTGGCTGAGTCTAGCAGCCCCCGTGATGGACGATTTATTGAAAAGGTTGGGACCTATAATCCAATGGTCCCCAAAGATCATAAAGATCGATTGAAGTTACTGGAAGATCGCGTCAAATACTGGTTGTCCGTAGGAGCGCAACCCACCGATCGTGTGGCACGTTTCTTAGGCCAGGCTAAGCTCATTGAAATGCCAGCGATCCATGAAACGCCACAAAGATCTAAGCCGAAAGAAAAAGCACAAGAACGCGCAAAGGAACGCGCAGAGAAAGCTGAAGCTGCTAAGGTAGCCGCCGCAGAGGCTAAAAAAGCGGAAACCGAAGCTAGAAAGGCCGCAGCAGCAGAAGCTAAAAAGGCAGCAGAAGCCGCCAAGGCAGAAGCAAAGAAAGCAACTGTTGAGGCTAAAGCTGAAGCGCCACAGGAAACAGCGCAGCCTGAAACCAAGGTAGCAGAAGAAAAGCCTGCCAAAAAAGCAAACAAGAAAGAAAAGGTGGAAGAAGAGAAGCCTAAAGAGGAGAAACCTAGAGAAAAGAGCTCAAAAAAGGGTTGATAGCAAAGAGAGATGATCAAGCATCATGAACGCACCGCAAAAACCAAGTACAGCCACAAGTATCTGGAATATTTTTTTTAAGGGCTTGTTGACTGTTTTACCGGTCGCATTGACTCTTTATTTATTGATTTGGCTGGTACAAGCTCTTGAGGGCATGTTCAGTTTTTTCCTTGGTGCTCTTTTACCGGAAGCATGGTCCTTTCCTGGATTGTCGCTTTTGCTTGGCATTGGCTTTATCTTTCTTGCAGGCCTTTTGTTGCAGTTGTGGTTGGTGCGATGGATCTGGAGCTGGGGTGAAGCGCTCTTAGAGCGCATCCCTTTAATTCAAGAAGTCTACACGTCGATCCGTCAGGCTTTTAGGTACCTTGCCGGCCAACAGCAAGCAGTTGGCGGAAAGGTGGTGATGGTAACCATAGAAAACCCACCAATGCGTTTATTAGGACTGGTCACCTGTGAGAATCTTTCTAAAGCCCCCAAAGGGTTACAGAGTGAAGATACCATTGGTGTTTATCTGCCTATGAGTTTTCAAATTGGAGGTTATACCGTGTATGTCCCCCGATCCAGCGTGCAACCGGTTGATATGACGGCCAAAGAAGCTCTGCGTTGGAGTTTAATGGGGGGAGTTATTCAGAATTCAGAAAACAGAGGCCAGAAAACAGAGGCCAGAAATCAGAGGTCAGAGGTCAGAGGCCAGAAATCAGAGGTCAGAAATCAGAGGTCAGAAATCAGAGGTCAGAGGTCAGAGGTCAGAAAAAAGAAGTAAGAAGGTAACTATTCAGTCCACATCGACCGTCATATATGACGGCCGTGTGAGTTGAATGGTTACCTCTCATCTACTAAAACTGGCACCTGGCACGATCCCGTTTTAGGATCAAGTATTTTTGTCAGAAGTCATAATAATAAATCGATTAAGCTGTCCCGCTAAATAGAACGGCAGTGAGAGCAACTTATATGAAAACGGTTCATGATCGGGTAATTTTGCCTTTTCAATGAGTAGGCTGGGCCTATCTGTATTGAAACGAACCCCATAGGGCCAACGTTTTTCCTGAATAAAATAATGCAAAGACTTTAAGTGTCCAGTTTTGCCTGCTTTAACCTCTATAGGAATAATCTGATTTTCATATTGCCAGACATAGTCTACCTCCGCAGAAGATTGAGCTTTTTCCCGCATCCAGTAATATAGTTCTGGCATTTGATAGGATGGATTTAATTGAAACAAAGTTTGTCCAATAAACTGCTCAGCGAGACTGCCACGATTAATCCAGGACCAGTTAGGTGTGTGAATAACAGATAATTGGCTCAAACCCAACGTAGAGCATAACAGCCCAATATCGAGAAAAATAGCTTTAAAAATTTTAGGATTTATTTGTGCCCTCAAAGGAATACCGCTTGCATGACTATGGTAGACAAGGTGTATTACTTTAGCTAGATTTAAATAATCTAAGGATTCCTTAACTTGAACTGATTTACTGTCAGAGTCCAATTTAACATATTTTATCTTTTGCCCTATTAAATTGGGAATGGTTTTAAAGACGCGTCTTAGCAGGGGGATTTGTTTTATGCGTCCATATTTGTGAAAATCTTCTTGGTAACTTTGCAAAATATTTTGCTTTATATTATCGATCTCTTGAAAATCATGATGTTCAGCATAGTGGGACACCACTTCTGGCATTCCGCCGATTAACCAGAATTGTTTAACCAGCTCTAAGCAACGCTTATGAATCGTAATAGGAATTGTGTCCTGAAGAGAAACCGATCGAATCCATTGTAATAAAGCTTCTTCGCCCTGGGCCAACAAAAAGTCTTCAAAATTTATTGGGCCTAAGTGAAAGTATTCAACCCGGCCGACAGGAACTGAAAATTCAGGCTCTACAAGCACAAACTCCAGTAATGATCCTGCAGCGATTACGGGTAACTCAGGACATTCTTCATAAAAATACCTCAAGATTTCAATCACCTTGGGGGTGGCCTGGATTTCATCCAGAAATAGGATCGAAGATTGAGGGTTGATGGGTTGTTTAAAATAAGTTCCTAAATAATCTAATATTGTACTTGGATCTTTGCTTTTAAAAAAATCAGCATGCTCTGGATAACGTTCAAAATTTAACTCAAAACAGGTACGTTGGCTTAAATTGGCGATGCGTCGGACAATGCTTGATTTTCCGACTTGCCTTGCACCCCTTATAATAAGGGGTTTTCTGCCTTGTTTGTTCAACCACTTTAATAATAAATCCACTTCAAAACGGTGTATTTGCATCATCTCGTCCCAAAAATACCGGTTATTTTCGACTGTTGTGGATATTATAACCACTTATTTTATAGATAAAAGTCTTTTTTTAAGGGTAAGTTGATCAGAAGTCAGAGGTCAGAGGTCAGAGGTCAGAGGTCAGAAATCAGATGTCAGCAAGGCAGTGCTGCGCTGAAACGCAACACATATATCCTGAACTAACTGGGATTAAAATCGGCATGAAACCTGCTCCTACACTTAAGTTAGTTAAGAGAGGTCAGAGGTCAGAGGTCAGAAATCAGATGTCAGCAAGGCAGTGCTGCGCTGAAACGCAACACATATATCCTGAACTAACTGGGATTAAAATCGGCATGAAACCTGCTCCTACACTTAAGTTAGTTAAGAGAAATCAGACCGATTTCTGGCATCTGACCTCTGGCATCTGACCTCTGATATCTGACCTCTGATATCTGACCTCTGATATCTGACCTCTGATATCTGACCTCTGATATCTGACCTCTGGCATCTGACCTCTGATATCTGACCTCTGACCTCTGACCTCTGATTAGTCCATAGATTTTAAAATATCTTCACACATCTTCTTGGCGTCACCAAATAACATCAATGTATTATCTCGGTAGAACAATTCGTTATCAACTCCGGCGTAGCCTGGAGATAGTGATCTTTTGACAAAGAGGACCGTTTTGGCTTTGTCGATATCAAACACGGGCATGCCATAGATGGAGCTGGTGGGGTCAATTTTTGCCAGCGGATTGGTGATGTCATTGGCACCAATGACAAGGGCCACATCAGTAGTTTGGAAATCACGATTGATCTCATCCAATTCAAACACTTCGTCATAAGGCACATTGGCTTCTGCCAACAGCACATTCATATGCCCAGGCATGCGGCCAGCCACTGGATGGATGGCGTAACGGACTTTAATGCCGGCTTCTTTCAAAAGGTCAGACATCTCTCTTAAGGCATGTTGAGCTTGGGCAACAGCCATTCCATAGCCGGGAACAATAATGAGGGACTCACAATTTTGCAAGATAAAAGCAGCGTCCTCAGCGCTACCAGCAGTGACTGGTTTGGCCTCTTTTGAAACTCCAGTGGCACCACCGGCAATGGCTGCCTCACCTCCAAATCCTCCCAGTAGTACATGAATGATGGAGCGATTCATCGCCTTACACATGATATAGCTCAAGATGGCACCAGATGACCCCACGAGAGCTCCGGTTACAATCAACATGTTGTTTTCAAGGGTAAAGCCAATACCAGCTGCAGCCCAGCCCGAATAAGAGTTGAGCATTGATATAACGACTGGCATGTCAGCGCCACCGATTGGAAGAATCAGCAAAAAGCCAATAGCAAAAGACAGCAAGACCAATATCCAAAACGCCAGATGTGATTCAGTAGTCACAAACAACAAGGTCACTAAAACAATCACAACACCAATTGCTGCATTGAGCAAATGCTGCATGGGAAATATCAACGGTTTTCCTGTCATTAACCCGTGTAGTTTGGCAAAAGCAATAACCGACCCGGTAAAGGTAATAGCGCCAATAGCAGTCCCCAAAGCCATTTCAATGAGGCTACTGGTTTTAACAGCCCCATTGCTGGTAATGCCAAAGGCCTCGGGTTGCAGCAGGGCAGCGGCAGCAACAAAGACCGCAGCCAGCCCCACAAGGCTGTGAAAAGCAGCAACCAGTTGTGGCAGAGCTGTCATTTCGATTCTTTTGGCAATGATGATTCCGGTGACTCCGCCAACTACGAGGCCCAACACAATCCAACTGTATTCCGCCACTGCTGGCAATTGCATCGTTGTACCCGTGGCTATGGCCATTCCAACCATACCAAATAGATTACCATTGCGTGCGGTTTTAGCTGACGCAAGTCCCTTGAGTGCCAGAATAAAACAAACTCCGGCAATCAAGTAAAGAAATGCTGCAATATCGGGACCCATAGCTACTTATCCTTTTTTCTTTGAAACATTCGCAACATGCGCTCAGTGACCAAAAATCCACCAAAGATGTTAACTGCTGCCAAGATGACCGCAAAAAAACCCAACATTTTTGCCCAACTCATTTCTGGAAGTCCAGCTGCAATGAGAGCGCCTACAACAATCACACTGGAGATTGCGTTGGTAACTGCCATTAAGGGTGAATGCAGGGCGGGGGTAACGTGCCAGACGACATAATAGCCAATAAAAATGGCTAGCACGAAGACAGTAAGACCTATCATGAAGGGAGATAGGTGCAGGGCCACATCACCAATGTTTTCTTGAAAAATTGCCGTTAATTGAGTTGTTTCCATAAGTTTTAACCTCTGCTATTTAAGAGTGATTTTGCCTTGGTAAACGGCAAGCGTGGATTGGGTAATCTCATCATCCTTTTCCAGATTTACAGCCCCAGAGGGCTCATCAACAAGAATTTTTACAAAATTCAGCAGATTGCGTGCATACAAAGAGCTCGCATCACTTGCAATATGGCTCGCCAAATCGGTGGGGGCGATGATAGTAATGTTATGCACTTCGACTGTTTCATCCGCCTTACTTAGAGCTACATTACCGCCCATACTTGCAGCCATATCGACAATGACAGCACCCGGTTTCATATCCTTGATCATTGCGTCAGTAATTAAAATAGGCGCAGGTTTGCCGGGAATTAGCGCTGTGGTAATAGCAATATCTTGAGTTTTTAGAACTTCGTGAATTCTTGCTGCTTGGCGCTTTTGATAATCCTTTGAGGTTTCCTTGGCATACCCCCCAGATGTTTCTGATTCTGTTGCGCCTTCAACTTCCATAAAAGTAGCCCCTAGGCTTTCCACTTGTTCTTTGACGGTTGGGCGTACATCAAAGGCGGAGACAATGGCACCCAATCGTTTGGCAGTGGCAATTGCCTGAAGTCCTGCAACACCGGCGCCAAGGATCAAAATTTTGGCAGGTGCAACAGTTCCAGCTGCGGTCATCATCATGGCAAAGGAACCCCCGTACACTCCGGCTGCCTCGATGACGCTGCGGTATCCAGCCAAATTGCTTTGTGATGACAGCACATCCATGCTTTGGGCCCGGGTAATGCGCGGCATTAGATCGAGTGAAAGCGCGTTGATCCCCAACTTGGCATAGGTAGCCAGATCATTTTTTGGGCTGCGGGCTTCAAGCATACCAATCAGCACAGCTCCTTTTTTCAAAGCCTTAAGCTGTTCTTTGCTGGGGGGATTGAGTGTCAGGTAAACATCAGCATTTTCCAGAGCTGCCTTACCACTTTTGGCAATATCAGCTCCTGCCTCTTTAAACAACTTATCGGGAATATTGGCAGCTGTACCTGCGCCAGTTTCGATTGTGACATTAAATCCCATTTGCAGCAGTTTTTTCACAGAATCGGGAGATGCAGCAACACGGTGCTCTCCCTTGCGACATTCTTTGACAACGGTCAGTTGCATCTTGGGTTTCCTATTGGCTTTTTTCTGTATTCTTCGTAAGTTAGCTTAAAGCACGTTTAGCAAAGATTTGATTAACGCAATGGATTTAGTTGTTTCAGAAGAGATACTTACACAGGGAGATAGGAAATTTCGTTGCGCTATCGGCCGAAGCGGACTCACCGCCAATAAAACCGAAGGGGATGGGGCGACTCCAATCGGGTGTTATCCCTTAAGGCAATTACTCTTTCGCTCCGATCGGCTTGAGCAACCTGTGACAGATCTTCCTGTACGCTCCCTGATTCCATCAGATGGATGGTGCGATGATCCCAAAGACACTCAACGTTATAATCAATTGGTGACTACCCCTTATGCCTTATCCCATGAAAAACTCTGGTGTAATGATCATGTATATGACGTCATTGTCGTGGTGGGTTATAACGATGATCCCTGTAAGTCAGGCAAAGGTAGCGCTATCTTTATCCATTTGGCACGGGAAGGATACCCGCCCACAGCAGGATGTATTGCTTTGATCAAAGATGACCTACTTGAGGTTCTTAAGAGTACTCAAGCAACGAGCAAGTTAATAATATACCCACCCCGGGCATAAATTGCGCTTTTCAATTTATGCCCGCGCTAGGTATAACATTGGTGTATAGAAGTTTAATTTTTACAATTTGTCAATATTTGTATTGTACAATTCATGTATGGAGGTAGTATTTGTGAATTGTTATTTATTTTGGAGTACTTTATTATGTATAAAAGGAATAAAGATGAATCCGGTCCGTGGAGCGGGTTGCTCAGTCTATTTTCTGGACTCTTTGTAGTCTTATTAGTGGCTGCGGTGGGAGCATTTGTGGTTTCATTCTTGGACGGATTAGATACGTCTCTGATTGATGTACTAACATACAATACGTTTTATTGATATTATGACAAAAAGCATACAGGTATTTTACGCTGGGTTTTGGATTAGATTAATTGCATACTTTATTGATGCATTTGTTTTATTGTTTGTTATGGTGATGATTTTTAAAATGCAAGGAGAGGTCGCTCCGGAAATCTTTCCCCACCAAATTCCCAGTCAAGCTTTGGCCATGCTGATCAGTTGGCTCTATTTTTCTTTACAATACGCTTCACCCTACCAAGCCACCCTTGGTATGCGCATGGTGGGAATTAAGGTGGTAGATCTTGAATACAAACGTCTTTCTTTGGCGCGGGCCACCGGCCGCCACTTTGCCCATTATATTTCAGCTTTTATTCTTTTTGCAGGTTTTTTTCTAATTGCTTTTACCAAAAGAAAGCAGGGATTACATGATTACCTGGCCAGTACATATGTGATTTATGAGGGTGAATGATATACTCTCGTGAAATCAAAACCTCTAGTTTAATGTAACCCTCCCTGTTGTTATTCCAATGATATTTTACACAGGAAAAAAACAATTTAAGCATTCGATGAACGTTTATGACTTGTTTGGCAAAAATAAACTCTTAGCACAAAAAGTTTATAGCAAACCCTATACTTTAATCGATATTACCCAAATCACAGATGAACAAATGCGGATGTACAATTGGTTCACATTGGCTGGTTTGTCTATGAAACACGCACGACGAATCGATCATTTACTTGAAAAAGGTGATGTGATAGAGTGCATCACGGAGCTAAGAGATGCAGGCGAGATAAAGTATATCACCCAGACCTTCAATTATTTGATGAAGGCAGGCTATATTGAAACACCGGATTATTTGTTACAAACCTTCAAAAGAGGTTTAGCTGAAAAAGGAGAAGACATCATGACAGCGGAAGAGCATCTTATTAACAGAGGAATCGAGAGGGGAATCGAGAGGGGAATCGAGAGAGGAATTGAGCGGGAAAAGAAGAACAGTCAAGCAAGAGAGGAAAGAACGTTAAAACAAACAGCTCTTAACTTTCTCAAGCTTGGTCTCGCTGCAAAACAGGTGTCAGAAGCTACCAACATCCCTTTAGACGATGTTGTAGCGCTGCGCAATCAAGAGTTTAACTAAAACTTGACGGGCTGTGCCTGAACCGGTAAGTGGCAAATTTTTGACTAACCCAAAGATACCTTTTCGCAGATAACGCCCCAATTATTGAGCAAAACCGAGCTATCCGGCATCCAATTATTTTGCGGCCCGCGGTATATCCTCTGATTACTGATCACTGATCACCTTCAACCACTCCTGCTCGCTCAATACCGGAATCCCCAGCTCCTGCGCCTTTTTCGCCTTTGAGCCCGGTTTTTCTCCCACCACCAGATAATCTGTTTTAGGAGAAACAGCACTGGCAACTTTTGCGCCTAAGTTTTCAGCTCGTGATTTTGCCTCAGCCCTGCTGAATGCCGTCAGTTTTCCGGTAAACACTACAGTCTTTCCCATGATCGGTGAATCGGTAATTTCAGGACGTGCTAGATCTTGGATCTCAAGTTCTTGCGCGAGTTGATCCAACACCTGTTGATTGTGCGGTTCACGAATGAAATCCAGCAAATCCCCGGCAATGCTTGCACCAATTCCTTCAATGGCCACCAACTCAAGGTAAGCCTCACTCTCGGCATCAAGTGCGGCTTGCTCTAACGCACTGCGCCACTTTGCAAACGAACCATAGGTATAAGCAAGTAATTTGGCAATGGTTTGCCCGACCTGAGAGATACCTAAGGCATAGATAAAGCGATCCAGGGAGATGCTGCGGCGTGCTTCAATGGCCTGGAATAGATTTTGTGCTGACTTATCGCCCCACCCTTCCCGCTTGGCTAGCGGATTTTCACTGTTAGCATCACGCTGTTGCAACCGAAATAGGTCCACTGGAGTTTGCAGCAAACCCTCATGGTAGAACATTTCCATATGCTTAAGGCCGAGTCCTTCAATATCAAAGGCATGCTTCGAGACAAAATAATACAGCCTGAGGGCAGCTTGGGCTGGACAAACCAACCCTCCGGTGCACCGGGTGACCGCTTCCCCAGATTTGCGCACCGCCAAACTATCGCAGATCGGACAGTGGTCTGGAAATTGATACGGCTGCGCGTCAGCCGGGCGCAGATCTTTGACCACTGCAACCACTTGGGGAATCACATCCCCAGCGCGTTGAATTACCACAGTATCACCAGCGCGAATGTCTTTTCGTTGCAATTCGTCCTGATTGTGCAAGGTGGCCCTAGAGACCACCACACCGCCGATTGTCAAAGGCTTTAGATGCGCCACTGGCGTTAGGGCTCCGGTGCGCCCTACTTGAATCTGAATTGATTCTAATACAGTTTGTCCTTGTTCCGGCGGGAACTTGTAAGCAATAGCCCAACGCGGTGAGCGAGCTACGCGTCCAAGCCGCTGCTGCCAATCCAAACGGTTGATCTTATACACTGTACCATCGATGTCATAGCCCAAGGTAGGCCGGGCAATGGTCAGTTCATCATAAAATTGCTGAATCCCTTGCATATCTTTGCACACCTGAATCATTGGGTTTACGGGAAATCCCCAATTTATCAGCTGGGCCATGAGCTCTTCATGGGTTACCAATGCTATATCGGCCGGGATTTCGCCACAACCGTAGGCGAAAAACTTCAGCGGCCTTTGCGCCGTCACGCTGACATCCAATTGCCGCACCGAACCGGCTGCGGCATTTCTGGGATTGGCAAGCAATGACTCCCCTGCCCTTTCTCGCGCTGCATTCAGTTGGTTGAAATCATCGCCGTGCATGTAGATCTCACCGCGAATCTCAATGTGTTCAGGAGTGGGATTTTGTTTCAAAGAGGTCGGAATATCTGTGATGGTATGCACATTAGCCGTAATGTCCTCCCCCACCTCGCCGTCACCGCGAGTGGCGGCCCGCACCAGTTGTCCGTTCTGATAGGTCAAAGACGCTGACAGCCCATCGATTTTAGGCTCTGCCACCACTTCCACAATCGTCGCTTCGCCGAGACCCAAAAAGCGCCGAGTCCGGGTGATAAAATCTGCAAGATCTTGGGGTTCAAAGGCATTGTCCAACGATAACATTGGCGTGTCATGCTGTACTTTGCTAAATCCAGTTTTAGGGGCAATGCCAACACGTTTACTGGGACTATCAGCGCGAACCAGGTTAGGAAAGCGCGCCTCAATGGCTTGATTGCGCTGGCGCAGTGCATCATAATCGCTATCGCTAATTTCAGGAGCGTCTTTGAGATAGTACAGCTCATCATGATAGGCAATGAGAGCTGCAAGAATCTCAAGCTCTTCAGCGGCCTGGTTTTCGGTCAAATCTGTAACTAGGATATCTGGATACTTGAGCTCATTCACTAGTTACGGACCCCTAGCCTTCTAGACGCTTCCCGAGCAAGCGATTCATCCAAGAAGCTCCAACTTTTGACTCTTCAGGACGCAGATCAACGCCTTTCAACAGATAATAACTATCGGCGTACCAGTGACTACCGGGGTAGTTGTTCCCCAACACAGCCGCCGCGGCTTGCGCTTCGTCTGTCAGACCTAGGGAGAGGTAACTTTCAACCAGCCGGTGCAACGCTTCCGGTGCTTGTGCGGTGGTTTCGTAGCGTTCAACCACAGTGCGGAATCGATTAATCGCAGAGAGATAAGCATCGCGCTTTAGGTAATAGCGGCCAATACTCATTTCCTTACCTGCCATGTGATCACGCACCAAATCAATCTTGTAGCGCGCATCTTTCCCGTAGCGGCTATTTGGAAAGCGCTTTACTACCTCCACTAACGCTTCATAGGCATAAACTGCCATCTTTTGATCACGACGAACATTAAAGATTTGCTCGTAATAGCATACACCCCGCATGTAAAGCGCGTAGTCCACATCTGCATGACCTGGGTGCAACTGAATAAATGTTTCAAATGCGGCAACCGCTCGGTCATATTTTTGAACCTGGTAGTAGCAATACCCCATCATTAATTGTGCCTTGGTGGCCCATTTGGAGTACGGATGCTGCCGGTCCACTTCGTCAAATACCTTGGCGGCCTTCTCGTAATTGCGGTCCTCCATCTTGGCCATAGCCATGGTGTAGAGCTGCTCAGCCGGCATATCATCTAGCAAACCGTCGTCTTGAGAACACCCTACCAGCAAAACAATGACCAACAAAATGCTAATAGTTAAAGAAAATTTTCTAATCATGGTACTCCATCAATTAACAAACGTGCTTTATGTATAGCAAACATTGTGAGAAATCTGAAGTCAGAAATCAGAGGTCAGAGGTCAGAGGTCGGATTTTCTAACTAACTGTCCTACATCCATTAAAGAATTCTGGCCTCTGCCCTCTGCCCTCTGATTTCTGGCTTCTGACTTCTGGCCATGGTAAAATCCCACCTATATCCATTATTCTAGAGGGCTTGGACGCTGAAAAAATTTCTACTCGCTTTGAGTGTTTATTGCTGCTTCTTCGGCATCCTGCAAGCTGGACCTGGCCCTGCACAGGTCAATATTTATGCCTGGTATGAATTCATTCCCAAAGAAATATTGCAAAAGTTTGAGCAAGAAACAGGCATCAAGGTCCATATTGACTACTACGATAGTAACCAAACCCTTGAGACAAACCTGCTAACGCGCACTACCGGCTACGACGTGGTTTTTCCCAGCGCTTTTCCCTACATGGAACGTCAGGTCAAAAATGGCTTGTATCAAAAGCTAGACAAAAATAAGCTACCGAATCTAAAATATCTAGATCCGGATATTCTTAAATTTCTCGAATCGGCTGACCCGGGGCATAATTTTACCCTGCCCTATTTTTGGGGCATTACAGGCATTGCCTACAATATCGAGCAGGTCCAGCAAATTATGCCGCAAGCTCCGGTTGATAGTTGGGCCATGCTATTTGACCCTAAGGTAGTGCAGAGATTTGCCCCGCATGGAGTATACCTTTTGGATGAAACAATCGAGGTGTTTGCGTCTACTCTGACCTATCTAAAGCTTAGTCCTGTAAGCAAAAATGCAAGTGATTGGCAAGCAGCCTTTAAGGCTTTGCAAAAAATTCGCCCTTATATCCGGCGTTTTGATAGCCTGCGCGGACACCAAGACCTGGTTAACGGCGAGGTCGCGCTGATTCAAAGCTGGTCGGGAGACATCGCCCTGGCCAGGCAATATGCCCGCGCTGCGGGGCGAAAAATCCAAATTGCTTTTTCCGTTCCCAAAGAAGGCAGCTCAATTTCTATCGAGGTTATGGCAATCCCCAAAAACGCCCCCAACCTAGACAATGCCCATACGTTTATCAATTTTCTAATGCGTCCTGACATTATTGCTATAGCTACTAATGAGCTAGGATATAGCAATGCCAACCTGGCCTCCCTGCCTTTTTTGAATGAAGAATTGAGGAATGACCCGCTTATTGTGCCTGACAAACAAGTCCTTAAAAGATTATATGTCAGCACCTTTGTTTCACGCGCTCAAGAGCAACAAACCAATCGCATGATGATGCGACTAAAGGCGAACCTGAAGGCGTATACTGAAGTGAAATCAAAACCTCTGTTTCCTGATACGCTCGGAGTGCTCATTTACCCAAGTAAGCTGCGCGATTCTCGCTATCATAAAACTAGAGGTTTTGATTTCACGAGAGCATATAAGTAATATGCCCCTCACACTAATCACTGTTGGCAAGATGAAACCAGGTCCCTGGCGTGAGCTGACGCAAGAGTATACAAAACGCTTAAGCGGCCCTTTAACCATTCATGAAGTTGAAATCCGACAAAAGCTCCCCCCTGCCCTGCGCAAGCAGCAAGAGGGAGCCCTAATTCAACAAAAAATCCCACCAGAATCAATGCTGATTGCTTTAGATGAAAATGGCGATAGTTACACCAGCAAACAATTTGCTGACAAATTTGTTGAATCTTTGCAAACCAGCTCCCTCTGCATTGTTATTGGCGGCGCCTATGGCTTAAGTGATGAAATCCTCAACAAAGCCCGCTACAAAATTGCCTTTGGATGCATGACCTGGCCGCATTTAATGGTCCGAGTCATGTTATTAGAGCAACTCTATCGTGCACAACAGATTTTACATGGCCATCCTTATCATAAGGAATAGTTACGTTTTTTGTTTTTTTTGCTTTTTACTATTGATTTTCGAAAAATTTTAGCTTAGTCTGTGTTTTACGCGATAGAGGGTGCAGCAAACACACCTCTACCGCTACCACCGGCTGATCTAACCAGGATCAAACCAATGGTAGTGACAATATACGCGTTCTTGTTTCGTTTTGCTAGTGCAAGCGTGTGCTTGCAAGATGCTGCCGCTTGGCTGCCTTTTGGAGCAGGATGTAATGTAGAGTTGCTATTGTCTAAGCTTGTGGGGGGGCTCCGGAGCTCTTCACTGAACAGCCCTGGCCCTGACCCTAAAAAACTTGACCTTCAAAAATGTATTGCTTACAGTTACATCGATTTTAAATATTAGTTATCCTATTTATGAGGTGTACATTGCGTTTTTTTCTGAATCTTTTTTTCTCTGTTATTTTTCTAACGGCCAACTTAGTTGAAGGGCTACGGTCAGTTAGCTTCGCCAAAGCGCCAGACTTGATTATCAACTTACAAAAAACGCGCCGGTCTTGTGCTAAC
>JBDLIP010000019.1 GCA_039714795.1 Pseudomonadota bacterium
TGCTTTATTTACTTGTTGGAGGCTTGGAATTTTACCAGCTGAACCTACGCTGTTCGCCTACCTAAAATTCAGATTACCCACTCAAAACGCAAAAGAGCCTGTTTACACTATAATCACTTGAACAGCTCAAGGTCTTTTTCCTTATCCCAGTTTGCGTTACATTCTACTATGCCAACTTGTTGATCGTTTGCACTAACAAAACCTCGTGCACGGCCATAAGGCTTGCCACTCATTCGGTAAATATGTAATTCTTTTCTGGTATAATTAACAAATACGGTTTTTACAGTGGGGTTTTGATAATTTTCGGTGGGTACAAGGGGAATCCAGTGCGTACACACCATATCAGGCATCTTAAGGGTATCATAAGTACCACGGAGACCACGACCATTAACAATCGGTGCAGTTGTATAAATTCTAGCCGATCCCAAATAGTAACGGTAGTTGAATTTTTCATGCTTGAGTTTTTCATGCTTGAGTTTTTCGCTAGGGTAACGTGCTAACACCTCAAATAAATGTTGGTTTTTGTAATTTCGGGTTTCCTCTAACTTTAAAAGAGCTTCTACATTAAGGTTGGGAAGAGGGCTTGGAGATTGGCCATACCTAAAAAATGTTTTAGATTTAAACTTTGTAAATTGGCTATACAGGAGTATCTCTTGTAAATTAACTTGGCTGCCTAGTTTCATTGTCAATGCGGTGGTGCCAGTGCCGATTATTTTTCCCAAAAAGACATCGGTGCTGTTTTTCAATTCAATCACTAAATTACCAACATGAGTTGTTCCCATGAGGTTTATTTTACCAAAGAGAACCTTGGGCCTATCTGCATAAAATCTTGAATTTATGTCAGTTTCAAACCACTCTTGCACATGGAAGGTCCCGGAACCCAAATTAAGATCCCCACTTTTATGCTGAAAGTTGCTAACATGAAAATCTGTTGTTTTGCAAATTTTAGTATTAATAGTAGTGAGGTTTTTTGCTTTTATATTCAAGCAAGTAAGCTTTAAATTATTCAAAGCTATAGATCCTGGGGAGTTAATCTTAAGCGCTAAGTTTTGGTATTGTTTATTACCTTTAATGGTTAGCGCGTTGTCTTGGTCAAAACTTAAGGCTGCAAACTTTTGAAATTTAGATGGATTCACCAACCGCCCCGTAGCTAGATTTTTAATTTCTACCTTACGGGCAGGGGTGTTTACGACATCGATTTCATAATTAATGGCTTGACAGACACTGTTCGGGAGTAAGAAGCATAGGCTTACCAACAGTGTGATTATTTTGAATTTCATAGTACAGCCCCCATCTTTAGTAAGTGTGCGTTTGTGTAATATTATTTATAGATTTCATATCCCCAGTATTCAATATATATCATTGGACTAGTGTGTTAGTCAATAGTGTTGACTGACACTGTTGACTGATGTACATGAAGTTAACTTCCGATAAACCTTGCGTATTGCATATCCGGTCTCTAATTATTTTTTAATGTTGAGCTCAAAAGAAATTGGATCCCGGATCGTAAGCTTTTGTAGCCCTAGCCCAGAGGGGCTTGAGCTGCAAAGAGCAACGTTCGGACAGCGTCCGTTAACAATGACTACCGATCACTGATGATCAAGGCTCTTAGCCCTGCTGTGCCAGGTCAGGGCAAAGAAAAAGGCTCCAGCAATAGCGCTAAAAATAAAGAATAAGAAACTGCCACTCCAGCCCCAGTGGGGCATAATCAAGCCGATGCCAATACCACTGAGACCTGCGCCAAGATAGCCGAAGGTTCCCGTAAGTCCAGTTGCCATACCAGCAGCCTTTTTGGAGGCAAAATCAGCCGCAGCCACGCCTACCATAACTTGCGGACCATATACCAAAAAACCTATGGCAAAAAGTATTAGAGCATCTATTGAGGCATATCCTGCAGGTAGGATCCAAAGACAAAACAGAGCAACGATAAGGCCAAGCATATAGATAAAGCCAACGGGGCCGCGACGTCCATGGAATAAGCGATCTGAAACAAAGCCGGCACAGACACCACCTCCAAGTCCAGCCAGCTCAAACGCTGCAGCCTGCCATCCAGACATAATAATGCTGCTGCCCCTTTCCTGTAAGAACCAGGGAGCCCAGGTAAAGACCCCCATGCGCACCAGGTAAAGGAACATATTGGCAATGCATACATACCAGAGTAGCTTATTTTCCAACACGCGACGTATTAGCTCACGTTGAGGCAGATCATCTTCTTCAGTGGCTTTTGGGGTGGGTAAGCCCTTGTAGACTTCAACTGGTGGAAACCCAAGGGATCTAGGGGTGTCGCGTAAACGATTGAATAGAAAAAGGCTCATGATCGTTGCAATGATTGCGGGAATATAAAAGACAGCTTGCCAACTAATCCACTGGATAACGTAACCGGAAAAAATAAAAATCAGGGCGCCACCAATTTGGTGCGAACAATTCCAAAAGCCCCACTTGGTTCCCAACTCTTTGGGAGCAAACCAGTGGGTGAGCAAGCGGGCAATAGGAGGCCAGGCCATTGATTGAAAGCAAGCATTAATAGTCCAGAAAAAACCGAAAAATATAAGACTACTGCCGAGTCCCATAAAGTAATTGACGGTAGCCGACCCTACTAAACCAGCAGTCATGAAATAGCGGGCATTAGAGCGATCACTAAAATAGCCGTTGACAAATTTACCTATGCCATATGTCCAGTAGAAAATTGATACAATGATTCCTAGTTGAAAAGTGGTATAGCCAAACTCATTCTCAAGGGTAGGCATGGCCATGGCAAAATTGCCGCGGACGAGATAAAAGGTGGCGTACCCAAAGATTGTGGTGTACATGATACGCCAGCGCCAATAATGGTACTTACTGCGGGTTGCATCGCACATGGTCTCATCGCGCGGGGCATCATCAGGAATGTAATTAGGTTGCTGTAGTACGCGAGCAGCTGAATTCTGCATTGTTTCACCATCAAGCTATTTAACCAATGCCTGACCCTATCAGAAAATGATTCAGTTGCAAATGTTTTTCAAGATGTTAGGTTGGGAAGAGATGCAGTCAAAAGTGTGTGCTTAGTATCACCACCACTTTTTTTATTGAAGTGCTTGAAGAAAAATAATTGGATCCTGAGTCGCAAAGCTTTTCCAGCCCATTCTTTTTCAAAGATGGGCTGGAAAATCAGCGTTCAGGATGACGCCACGGAAATTGAGGATTATATCATCATGACAAATGTTGCCCCATCAACTTTAACCATCAATTCACCCGGAAACTTCCCACAAGTGCGTTTGCGGCGCAATCGTCAGCACAAATGGTTGCGGCGCCTGGTTGCTGAAACGACATTAAGTATTGATGATCTGATTCAACCGGTTTTTGTTTGTGGGCAAAGCGATCCACGTGAAATCCCTTCAATGCCCGGCATTAAACGTCACAGTGTTACTGAGCTTGTTGAATACGCAGCAACAATTGAGCAGAAAAGAATACCAGCGATCGCTTTGTTTCCGTTCTATGGGCCGGCGCAACGCCTGGAGAACGTTATTGAGCTACTGCGAGCTGAAAATTTACTCTGTCAGGCAATCCAGCAAGTAAAGCATGCAGCGCCAGAGTTGGGCATCATTGTCGATGTGGCGTTGGACCCTTACACTACACATGGACAAGATGGTATTGTCCGCGATGGGCAAGTCATCAACGATGAAACTGTTGAATTGATCTCACAATATGCCGTTTTATTAGCTCAAATGGGTGCTGATATTATTGCTCCTTCTGAGATGATGGACGGACGTGTGGGTGCGATTCGCCAAACGCTAGACGGTGCTCGGCACCAAGACGTTGGAATTATGTCGTATGCTGCTAAGTACTCCAGTGCGTTCTATGGACCATTTCGTGATGCCGTGGGGTCCAAAACTTGTCTAGGTCAGGCCGATAAGCATACCTATCAAATGGATCCAGCCAATACCAACGAGGCTTTGCGTGAGGTTGCGCTTGATTTAGCTGAGGGCGCTGATAGTGTGATGGTGAAACCGGGGATGCCGTATTTGGATATCGTGCATCGGGTTAAGACTGAGTTTGGGGTGCCAACTTTTGTCTACAACGTCAGTGGTGAATACGCGATGCTAAAAACCGCTGCCAAAGAGGGCTGGCTGGATTATGATGCTTGCGTTTTGGAAATGCTGCTGGCATTTAAACGTGCTGGAGCTGACGGAATTTTGACTTACGCTGCCAGTGATGCAGCAGATTTATTGAGGAAGCAAGGCTGATGCGGTTAAGATTTTTGTTTTTGGGTATTTTTGTGGCGTGCATGTTATCTGGCTGTGTCGCTCAGACGTTTTTAGGTGATGAGGATGAGGATCAGGCAGATCTTGAGTTGCCAGAGGAATTTCCAATCCTTCACGATGTGCCCGAGCGACCCGCACCAGAGAATATGAATTTGGTGGCGTTTGACCTTAAGTTGGCAGACGAAAGCAATTTGACCAACCTTGAGTATAACAGGGACCTGCGTGAGAAATTAGGGTTAGAAGTGGAGCAATAACTTGTGTGAGCGTGCAGATAGTTGTACGTATACTCGCGCCCCGGTCATAAATTGCGCTTTTGGACACCCTCTGTAGCCGTCATCTCGGACTTGATCCGGGGCAGGATCCATTTCCAACCCAATCATTTTCAACTAATTTAGTTTTATCTGTATACTCTCGTGAAATCAAAACCTTGTCTCTAACTAGATCTCAATTACCCTGTCCGTTGATAAAATCGAATTCCTCTAAGGACATCAATCGTTCGCAGCAGTTGGTAATCCACTGGTTTTTTTCGCTTGGACTTATCTACCGTTTGGGAATCAAGTTTGGAAGCTTCGGCTGAATCTCCATTTTTAGCAGGCTTTTTAATTTTTTTGCCATTAACATCCATGGGAGTGACGGCACGACCAAAGTCGGATTCGCGAATGCGAGCACTTTCATCCAGCAGTTTAACATCAACTGCTTGCTTAATTGTGATGTCAGGTTTAATTCCACTTTTTTGGATAGAGCGACCTTTGGGTGTAAAGTAAAGAGCTGTTGTCAGTTTCAAGGCACCTCCATTGACCAGCGGGATCACCGATTGAACTGAGCCTTTGCCAAACGAGGATGTGCCCAGTACGATTCCTCGTCTATGATCTTGCAGCGCGCCAGCTACAATTTCAGAGGCAGAGGCTGACCCTGCATTAATCAAAACCGCTACTGGAATGCCCCTTGCCATTTCTCCTGGTCGGGATTGGATGGTGTGGGTGCGGCCCTTTTGTCTGGCCTTAATTGTTACAACTGGTTTATTGTCAAGAAACAGGTTGGATACAGAAACAGCTTGATCTAAGAGCCCTCCAGCATTATTTCGCACATCAAGGACGATGCCTTCAAGTTTGGGGCCCAATTTGTCTTTGAATTCTTCAATAGCTGCCAACACTTCTTTGGTGGTCACCTCATTAAAGGTGACAATACGAATGTAGCCAATGTTCTTTTCAATGCGTGGTTTGACCGGATCAATTTGGATGATGGCTCGTTTGATGTTAACAGTAAAGTCAGGCCTACTGGTTCTGCGAATGGTTAGCTCAACACTTGTGCCTACATCTCCCTTTAATAGGTCCACCGCTTGAATCAGCGAGAGCCCAAAGACAGGTTGCTTTTCAATGCGGATGATTAGATCGCCTGGCAGTAGTCCAGCTTTATCTGCCGGTGTATCATCTAAGGGGGAGATGATTTCAACCAATCCATCTTTCATCGTGACTTCAATGCCAAGGCCACCAAATTTACCCTCGGTTTGTCCCTTAAGCTGGGCATATTTATCTGGATTAAGGTAGCCAGAATGTGGATCAAGCGCACTTAGCATACCGTTTAGAGCGCCTTCCAACAACTCATTGTTGTCTGTGGGTTCAACGTAAGTGTCCAACACATGCTTGGCAACACTGGCATAAAATACCGCTGACTGACGCAGGCTTATGTCCTCTTTGGGAGGTGTCTTTGTTTTTGCAGCAAATACATTGTTTCCTGTCAGGGCAAAACCTAGTAACAGGCTTATGCAAGCGCATATTTTTATTTTCTTCATCTATGACCGTCGTTAACCGTTCTCTTTAGATATAAAGTTTAGCGGATTTATAACAGGATACCAAGATGAGAATGTCGCTTTGATGAGTTGTTAAAAAAATATACTCGTCCCGGGCATAAATTGCGCTTTTGGATATCCTTTTCAGTCGTCATGCCGGCTCATCACACTCCATTTTCCAGTCCACAGTCCCTTAGGGACTAGGAAAAATAGTCTGTCCTGGACTTGATCCGGGAGGTGGCCGGCTGTACAACTTCAGGATTCAATCCTGAAATTGTACAAGATATACTCTCGTGAGAGACGGCATTAAAGTTATCAACTAGCGGCAGCTTGAGAGCATAGGAGAGATATACTGAAGCTGAATCAAACTGTTGGTTTTCTGGTGCACTCAAAGTGCTCATTTACCTAAGTAAACTGCGCGCTTTTCGTTACCATAAAACTCAACATTTTGATTCAGCACGGGTATATTAAGTTTAGATGTCACTTTTGGGTGTGGTTCAATTTTTCTTCATTTTAACTTAGGTTTCATGGCATAATCACCCAAAATCAAGAGGGACCTTACATGAGACCAAACCCACTCATCATCGGAAATTGGAAGATGCATGGCTCGACAAGCCAAGCACGGGAGCTGGCTGAGTATTTTCGAGGCCAAGTGCTCAAACAGGAACTCAAAGCAGAAGTTGTGCTGTGTCCAGCTTTTCCTTACCTTACATTGGTTGCTCACTATCTTGTAGGGACTACACTAAAATTGGGCGGGCAAGATTGTCACACTCAAGTTGAAGGAGCGTATACGGGCGATGTAAGTGCAGCCATGCTCAGTGATTTGGGGTGTGCTTATGTGATTTGCGGTCACTCAGAACGACGCAGTCAACATCAAGAATCTGATGTGATCGTCAAAGCCAAAGCAGAGGCTGCACACAAAGCTGGATTGATTTCTGTGATTTGCATTGGGGAGAATCAACACCAAAGAGACAAAGGGCGCACTCTAGAAGTTCTGTATGAACAAGTCAAAGGATCATTGCCGGCAACGGCTACATCTAAAAATACCGTGTTTGCTTATGAACCACTTTGGGCAATCGGTACGGGAACTGCTGCCAGAGCCCAAGATGTGAATGTGGTTTTTAAATTTTTGCAGCAGCAAATAAAACAGCAAATTCCAGAAGATGCCCTCATTCGGCTGCTCTATGGCGGTTCGGTGACGCCCGACAACGTCAATGAATTTTTGCAAATGAACATTGTCAATGGGGTACTGGTTGGAGGAGTGAGTCTTAAAGCACAAGATTTTTGGGCTTTGGTGACGCATTCTTTTGCATGCTGACTTCCAGCAATGTGTTCACCAATGATATACGCCGTCAGCAACCGCGACGGAATTATTATCACTCAGTTACTATACTCTCGTGAAATCAAAACCTCTAGTTTAATGATAGCGAGAAGCGCGCAGTTTACAATTGTAAATGAGCACTTCGAGAGTATCAGGAAACAGAGGTTTTGATTTCACTTCAGTATACTCTAAAAAATGGTATATCAGACTGATAAACAATTTTCTTTCCATGATGGAGATCTTTTAGGTTTTGTTCGTGATCAGTTGCAATGGTTTTCCATTTGTCGCAGGCAGCTCCAATATCAAAGTTGGGGATTTTTTCAAAAACATAACCAACAAAAGGATGAATGGGCGCTATGAGTTCTATCTCTTCAGTTGTTTTAGAATTCTCACCTTCGATAGACATTGAAAATTCTCTCTTTTTTAACATGTTAAATCCATAATCTTTTGCAAGCTTTTCGAATACGCTTGGGTGTATCGCATTGTAATTGCTCTCATCTGAGGTTGCAAAAATTGTGGCCCCTCCCGGTAAAGCAACCCCCCTCGAGAGAATAGTGGTAAATTCATTGGGGTTATAATTCGAAAATTTAATGCCATTTTCTAAATTATAAGATCCAAGGGAATATAAAAGAGAACTCTTGATGATAGAGCTCATTACTGGATCAGTAAGTAACATGTTAATTAATTTATCTGCCGTACTAAGAATTCTGGAAAGCTTTTCCATATTCTTTAGAGAACTTTTAACAGTTTCTATTTGGCTTTTGGGATATCCAAGCATATGCGTCTGAAAGATAACGTACGCCATTCCGTTGGATTTTAAGGCAGCTTGCATTTCTTCAACATGTTGCACTACATCTAATGGACTGAGATGCTGGGCCAAGTTAAAAGATGTCACTATATCAAATCCTTCTTGATATTCTGGCCATCCATTATAGTTTGCGCTCTTAAGTCTATCGCGAAGCTTATTGCACGATCCAATGTCAAAATGGAAATTCTCTACGCTTTTGCATTTTGGGAATAAATTACCCAGGTTTTGAGGACAAAGCTCGTTCAGATACAATTCAGTATTATGTCCTCTGCTTGCGTTATAAAGTTTTACAGGAAGACGACCATTTCCACACCCTAGTGATAGTATTTTGAGTGGTTTGTTTTGTGATTCCGCACTGACATATTCGAATAAATCAGGTTCTATATGGTCATAGCCATTATAGCAAGTTCCCCTATTATTCTTTGTGGGCTCGGATGGAGGGTTATATTTTATTGGACAAAATTCTGAGGCATGTAGACTGAGCGAAAATATTGTAAGTAGTATATTTGTATATAAATAGATTTTTAGCATTATTAAACTCCATTTTAAATTGAGAACCAATTCTGAGCATCTGAGTTGATACACCCACATGAGAAATGCACCATATGCTCTCACTATCGGGCAATTTTTTCAATCGTCAAAAAAACTACAGTCACTTTCGAATGCTACATGCCGATTGTAAAAGCCAATAATTTGATACGGCTTCAGTACACGCTAGCATTTTCTTGTAAATAGGGTTAGAATCACTTCGAAATTTGTGTTTGCCAACTCCACGGAGTTGAGGAAAGGATAAAGGAAATTATGACGACGGTTTTACTATTGATTCACTTTTTCATTGCAGCTGCACTTGTAGGGGTGATATTAATCCAACGCAGTGAAGGAGGAGCCCTTGGTGGTCTCGGTGGGGGCACCATGGGAGGAATGATGACTGCCCGTGGGAGTGCTAGCCTGCTGACCCGTATAACGACGGTTTTAGCTGGGTCTTTCTTTGGCATGTGTTTACTGTTGGGGGTGATGTTTCGCTCAGGCGGTGAACCACAGTCAATCATAGATATAAATGATGACGATCAGCCGGAGCAGGTAGAGACTATTGAGACGCCATCAACAGAAAGTAGTCAAAGCGCTCCTGCCGATAATCTCGCTGAATAGTATGATTTCTTTACTGTAAACACTTGCAGTATGTTTCCTTAGTTATTATATTATTAATAAGGAAGTTAATAATGCAGGGAGAAGTAACAGTTGTTTGATTGGTTTGACTATACGTTTTTTTCAGGATTTTTATTTTTTGTGGTATTACCCTATGTGGTGTGCATCATAAGTCCGGGTCCGGATTTTGCCATGATTGCTCGCAATAGCTTGATGCATTCCAGGCGGATAGGAGTTTTTACTGCCTTTGGTACCAGCGTCAGCTTGGCCATTCATGCTAGTTACACTCTTGTGGGGATCGCGCTTTTAATTAACGACTCGGTTTGGGGGCTTAGAATCATCCAAGCATTGGGAGCTATATATCTTTGTTATATCGGTTGGCAGTCGTTTCGGGTTGCAACGCCCGTGATTGATGCAAAGGGTGTGGACAAATCTGAACAGGGTTTGAGTTCATTTGCAGCGTTCCGTCAGGGCTTTTTGACTGACTTGCTAAATCCAATGGCCGTGATTTTCTTTCTGTCGATCTTTTCAATGGTGGTTACAGATGAAACTCCTCATTTGGCAAAGGTGTTGTATGGGGCAGTCATTTTTATTCTCGGGTTTTTGTGGTTTGGATTGGTGGCCATCGGTTTTTCCCACCCTAAAGTACAAGAGTTGTTTGCGCGAATGGGGCATTGGCTCGGAAGAATTACGGGCGGTATTTTGTTTTCATTGGGAGTCAAATTGGCTTTTATGGTTGCTCCTTAGATGACCTTATTACGACCATTCAGCGCTTGACTGCCGTCATGTCGGTCAAAGCAAGCTGGGAGGACAAGCTGAATAGCAAGTTGAACAGTTATAGTCCAGGTTAATACAATTTGTCTGCTTGTCTCCAACCCAAAATACCGTTATAACAATTTGTGTATCCCCGGATATATCCATGCCGTCGTAGCTCAGGGGTAGAGCACACCCTTGGTAAGGGTGAGGTCGAGAGTTCAATTCTCTCCGGCGGCACCATTTCAGAAGTCAGAGATCAGAGATCAGATGTCAGATGTCAGATGTCAGATGTCAGAAAGGCAGTACCGCGCTGAAACGCTACGCAGATATTCTGAATTAACTGGCATCTGAACTCTGACATCTGACATCTGACATCTGACATCTGACATCTGACATCTGATCTCTGAATTAACTTTTCCTTAACCAAATCGCGTATATACTTCCATAGTTTGACTTTTTAGGGGGCTCACCCTATATGTTTGTTGAAGAGAAAATATCTTTTAAAAAAGGGGTTGCAATTCCTAGGATTTCAAGGTATTACGCTCGTAGGCAGACACTTCAGAGTTGTGGTGAGTTATGGCGAAGTTGAAAAACGGTCTCAGATTGATTCCAGCAGGTGTGTGGGGCGTCAGTGTAGCCAATTTGTTGGTTTCGGTATCCACCAGTATGATGTTCAGTATATCTCCGTTTTATCTGACAGAGGTTTTAGGGCTGAGTGTGCTTTCTGTAGGATTTATCGAAGGCTTTGCTGAAATGCTTTCCCAATTGTGTAAGCTCGGCTCCGGTGTTTCTGGAGACTTTTTTAAACGTAAAAAACCGACCTTAATGGTCGGTTTTCTTTTAGCTACTATCTCCAAACCAATTTTTATCCTTGCAGGCGGTCCTGGGTTAGTTGTTTTTTCCAAACTAATGGAACGGGTGAGCAACGGAATCATTGCCACACCCAGAGATGCCTACATTGCGGATGTGACCTCGAAAAAAGATCGAGGTACGTGTTTTGGGATTATGATGACCTTTAAAACGCTGGGATGCACAATTGGATCTTGGGGTATTGCTGGGTTGTCGCTCTGGACTAAAGACTACCGAATGCTCCTGTGGTTTGGGTTCCTGCCTTGCCTTTTGGCTGTTTACAGCGTGTACCAATGGGTAACAGAGCCCAAAGAATCTCAACCAAAAACTCCTGAAGAACTCGCCAAAGCTGCGGCTAAGGCGGAACGCAAGAAAATTCACTTCAAAGATTTCGCGCAATTATCATTTAAATACTGGAGTCTAATTGCCGTTGCAATTTTATTTATGTGTGCGCGCTTTACCGATGGATTTTTGGGGATGAGGCTCAAGGAGATTGGCATGCCAGAATGGGTATGTTATTCTACCGTTGGCACATTCAATTTGATTTCCGCATTTTGCTGCTTGCCGATTGGCTGGCTTTCTGATCGTATCAACCGTTGCACCATGTTGTACTTTTCCTTCATTACGTTGGCGCTGTCGAATTTATGCTTTATTTTTGCTGGTGATTGGCTATTGGCAATGTTGGGAGTGCTATTTTGGGGCGCTCAACGAGGTACATCGCAGATTCTGTTTACTGCTATCATTTCTGATGAGGCTCCTAAAAAGATTCGTGGTACAGCCATTGGTTTGTATTACATTGGAACAGCAGGTGCAGCTGTGATTGCTGGGGCGTTAGCTGGTTGGGCTTCAAAAGATGCGGTTCAGGGTGCTTTTGTCTTTGGGTTGGCTGCCTCGATGTTGGCCTGTCTGGCTTTGTGTTTGCGGCAGTTTCTTCTCAAGTTACGCAGTGCAATTCACTGGATTCCAGCTTTTTCCACTATACGATTCTTGTCAGCACGACGGGTTAATGCACCGATTGGAATGGATGAGGCTTATAAAAAAGCGAGCTGAACTGGCTTTTGGTTGTAATGTTTCGTCATAATTTGGCCGTAGAACGAATGCCTCTCTTATGCAAATATACCTCGTGGTGATCGGTAGAAGTTAGGTATATGCAATTGCGAACAATCATTTTAGCAGCAGGGCAGGGGGCTCGGATGCAGTCGAGCTTGCCAAAAGTATGTCATGCCCTTGGGGGCCGGCCCTTACTGCATTATGTGTTGGATGTATCATTCCAAATGGATCCAGAGACTTTGTCTGTGGTGATTTCCCCAAATACTCCTGACGTTGAACAAGTGATTGATGAATTTTCTGCAACTTGTGGCTGCAAGATTTACACAAGTTTGCAGCAAGAACAACATGGCACAGGTCATGCGTTAATGGCAGCGTATGAGCATTGGAAAAAAGCTACAGGTCCGGTGTTGGTGCTGTTTGGCGATACACCGCTGCTGACGCAAGCAACTTTAGAAAAAATGCTCAATGCTTATCAGCAAGATCCAAATCCTGCTGTTGTAGTCTTGGGTATGCAGTGTACAACTCCTAACAGTTATGGCCGAATTGAATTAGATGCGCAAGGAGATGTTGCAGCAATTGTGGAATACCAAGATGCAACCCCCGAGCAACGCAACAATCCTTTGGGTAACTCAGGTGTGATGCTGATTGATGGAGCCAAGCTGCAAGGCCTGATGGATCAGCTGACGTGCGACAATGCGCAACAAGAATATTACTTGACGGATCTGGTGCTTTTAGCGCGCGCTCAGGGTGAGCGGGTTATGTGGGTTGAAGGGTGTGAGACGGAGCTGCAGGGCGTCAATACCCGAATTGATCTCAGCCAAGCTGAAGCGGTTTTACAAAAGCGTTGGCGTGAGCAAGCAATGCTTGCAGGGGCGACCTTGATTGATCCACACAGCGTCTATTTTAGTTTTGATACAAAGCTGGGCCAAGATGTAACGGTTTTTCCAAATGTTAGTTTTGGGCCTGGGGTCAGGGTTGATGATCATGCAATCATTCGCCCCTTTTGTCGAATTGAACAAGCACATATTCAAGAGGGAGCTGTGGTTGGTCCATTTGTGCATTTGCGGCCCGGTAGTGTGATAGGATCAGAAAGTCGAATCGGTAATTTTGTTGAGATCAAGCAATCTGAGATTGGCAAGGGAGCCAAGGTCAGTCATCTGAGTTATATTGGTGATACGGATCTGGGTGAGGGGGCCAATGTGGGGGCTGGGACGATTACCTGCAATTATGATGGGTTTGCCAAGCACCGGACGAAAATTGGTAGCCGAGCGTTCATTGGATCTAATAGTTGTTTGATTGCTCCTGTTGAAATTGGTGATCAGGCAATTGTCGGGGCTGGCAGTGTAGTGACGCGTGCTGTTCCGCAAGAGGCTCTAGCACATAGTCGAGTTCCGCAGCAAAATTTGGAGTCAGGAGCGGTCAAGTATCGCCGTAAAAGAAGTTCTTAAAGCGAGGTACAAACACAATGTGTGGAATAATTGGTATTGTTGGTAGAGAGGCGGTTGCACCACGCTTGCTGGAAGGACTGCAACAGCTTGAGTATCGTGGGTATGATTCGGCTGGATTATCTACCTTGGTTGATGGGCGGATTGAACGTCGTCGGACCAAAGGAAAGCTGGTTAACTTAAAAAATGTTGTTGGCAATAACCCATTACCAGGTGTCTTGGGAATCGGACATACCCGCTGGGCTACCCATGGGGTACCTAATGAGACCAATGCCCACCCCCACTGTAATGACAATGTATCGTTAGTGCACAACGGTATCATTGAAAATCATGATGAAATTCGCCAAGAATTAATTGCCCTGGGATATACCTTTGTTAGTGATACTGACACGGAGGTTTTGGTGCACCTGATTGACTCTTATTTGCAAAAAAGTTCATCTCCGCAGCAGGCCGTGCAACAGACTTTGCAAAAAGTTGAAGGTGCCTATGCGCTGGCAATTTTGTTTGGTGGGTATAATGATTTGTTGATTGGAGCACGTCGAGGCAGTCCTTTGGCTGTTGGTTATGGAGAAGGTGAGATGTATCTGGGCTCAGATCAGTTAGCTCTGATGCCTTTAACCCAACGTGTCAGTTATTTAGAAGAAGGAGATCTGGCAGTCCTTACCTCTGAGTCAGTGCAGATTTTTGATGCCACTGGTCAGCTCGTTGAACGTCCGGTTCATGAAAAAGCGTCTGAAAATATTGTGCTTTCCAAGGGAAATTTCCAGCATTTCATGCTCAAGGAAATCCATGAGCAACCTGAAGTGATTCGGCAAACACTTGCGTCCCTATTGAATGAAGAGCACGATGCGATTGCGCTACCTGACTTGCCCTTTGCTATCAAATCGGTTCCCAAGATTACTCTGATTGCCTGTGGTACGGCTTATTATGCCTGTATGGTAGCCAAATATTGGTTTGAAGAAATGGCCCAGATACCCGTTGAAGTGGATTTGGCTTCAGAGTTTCGCTACCGCAAACCACCATTGCAAGAAGGTGGTCTGGCGATCTTTATCTCTCAATCTGGCGAAACCGCAGATACCCTGGCGGCGCATCACTATGCCAAAAAAGGCGGACAACACACTCTTGCCGTTGTCAATGTGGCTGAGAGCTCTTTGGCTCGAGCAGTAGATGTTGTGCTTCAGACATTGGCCGGGCCTGAAATTGGGGTTGCCTCAACTAAGGCATTCACCACCCAGTTGTCAGTGCTTGCGTGTCTAGCATTGGCTTGGGGGGTAGAACGAGGAACGATTACCAAAGCAGAAGAAAAACGTTTATGTGCAGTCTTAGCGCAACTTCCTGAAGCTGTTCGCAGAGCTTTAAAGGTGGAAGAGGCCATCCAACAGAGTGCTTTGAGTCTGTCACGTGCGCGTGACGTTTTATATTTAGGGCGTGGCACCAGCTATCCGCTAGCCCTCGAAGGCGCTTTGAAATTAAAAGAGATTTCCTACATCCATGCTGAAGGCTATGCGGCCGGAGAGATGAAACATGGTCCCATTGCCTTGATTGACGATCAAGTGCCCGTGATCGTCATTGCTCCCCATGATCGTTTTTTCGACAAGACTCTTTCAAATCTGAAAGAGGTGATTGCACGCGATGGGCCAGTTACATTGATCACGGATCAAGAGGGATGCGCTAAAGTTACTGACACTCAGGTGACACCAATTGTGCTTGAAGACGCTGATCCCTATATTACACCGATTGTGTACGCTGTGCCTATTCAATTGTTGGCTTATCATACAGCGCTGCGTAAGGGTACGGATATCGATCAGCCAAGGAATTTGGCAAAATCGGTTACTGTTGAGTGATATTATTTATTTTCTAATTAAGGTTTTGTTTGAATGCGGTATTTTCACAGATTTATATTTTTGGTTTTCATAGCACAGGTAGGATTCAGCTTTGTTTTTAGTTTTTCAGCGATGTCAGTTGCTCCCCAAGCTACAAAAATTTTGATCAAGAAAAAGGACCGACAACTTTGTCTGATGCGGGGTGAAAAAATTCTTAAAACCTATAAGATTGCCCTTGGCTTTAACCCGAAAGGCCATAAAACCCAAGAAGGAGACGGTAAAACCCCTGAGGGTACTTACAAAGGTAACTATTCAGCTTATACCGGCCGTCAAGCGTGGTTAGCGGATTTTGCCCAGCTTGGCTTTTGCCAAGCCTGAATGCAAAATCCTCCCTTATGCAAAACTCAGGCTGACTATTTCACAAATTCCTGTTCTAATTCTGTGACACGGGGCTCACCTAAACGCCGGATATGACCATAAGATGGGGTGATGACAATTTCGATAACTCCATAATGCACATAATCCAGTTGGCCTTCAACAAAAACACCATCTCTTTTTTTCAGGTGCAGATCAATATACTCTCTGGCCATGAAGTCCGTGACAACAACCGTGTGACGCCGGTGTAGGATGCAGTTGTTCCCGATAGGTTCTTCGGAAAAATCCCGGGTGGTCACTCTGAGAATGGTCTGGGCGTGGGTTGTTTTATCTCCTAAAGTATAGGGATGATCATCGAGGTAGCCAACGAGGGTTACGCGGTTGATTGAATTTGTTGCTTGCATGGTAAGGTCCTTTCCATTTTACGTCGCTTAGATTGAAAAAAAGCCTCGGAGCATCCCCAACTCCGAGGCACACAAGCACGACAACCCACCACTTTCAAAAAGGATAGGGGGAACCCTTTTTGCAGCGCCACCCACCATCCTGTAGGCACATCAATAACCCACAAGCCCCGAAAATAGGGGGGATCTTGCATAAAGTGATGGTGTCTGAGGTAGGGATGAGGTAGAGTGGCGTAAGCCATTTGTTGATCTCCTTTAGTGATCACATTTGGTCAGCGGTGATTTGAGTGATGGGTTCACTCTGTCGCCGCGCTCATTTTTGAGGTTACTCTGGTTGGATGGTAAAAGCAACCTCTAATTTGAAATAAAATCTGGGATGGATAAAAGCACTTCTTATCCAAAACTCAGGTTACTTAAATTCAAATTCAAATTCAACTTCAACTTCAACTTTAATTCAGGTCTAACGGGTCGTCATGCCGGAAGCCATTTTTCCCCAGCTCTCCAAGAGCTGGATTGGAAAAATGAGTGGGCCGGTATCCAATTATTCTTTAATGTTGAGGCCAAAAAAAAAGACCGAGCAAAAGCTCGGTCAAGTTTTTTAACAGGGAGGCTTCATGTCTGGGAGACATAGGCTTTAAGATAAACTTAAAGCCTCCGGGACCGAAGTCCCGCCGACCAAGCCTTGCGCTTGGATAATTTATATATAGTCTCTTGAGTCAAAAAAGAGAAGCATTATTTTGACATTTTATACATGTCTTTTAAGCATGGCATGTATCGTAGTGTTTAAGCGGATAGTTCGACTTGCCGTAGAATTTTTTGCTGTTTGCGGGCCATTGCATCTTTATCAAAACCACGAATTAGCCCATGAAATTCTTGATACCAGTTAATTTCGGCTTTGAGGTGTAAAAACACAGATCCTAAACCAATGGCGGCACGATCCATGAAGACAAATTCGGCAGGCGGACTGACACCGCCTATTTCTCTAAGAGCCGCATGAACTTTGCCAGCCACCTCGCGGCCATAAATGCCGCTTTGGTTTTCGTCAATGGGGCGGATGCGGTCTTCCAAAATGGGTCCGTAGAGAAATTTAGCCCAGCCATTTAAAACCTCGATTAATTCCTTGGAAATGTTGTCAAATCCCCAGCTTTCGTAGGCATGGATTGCACGTTCTTGATCATTGTTTTGCAAAGCAAAGTAAAGGTCAATGACGCCCTGAACCAGCGTAGACGGGAACACTCGGATGCAACCAAAATCCAGTAAATTGACAGAGTTATTTTCAGGGATGGTGTAATTGCCCAGATGTGGATCGCCATGGATGATGCCATAGTTATAAAAGGGTACATACCAGGCTCGAAACATATTGCGCGCAATTTGATTGCGCGCGTCCAAGGAACGCTGTTTGGCTTGCATCAAAGGTTCGCCTGCAAGCCACGTCATAGATAACAGTCGTTTTGTCGACAGCTCCGGGATCACGTTTGGAACGTGAATTGTGGGTTCATCTTGTAACATTGTTTGGTAGAGCTGGATGTGTTTTGCTTCCAAGTTATAATCTAGCTCCTCTCGAATTCGGGCGGCAATTTCGGGATAGATATAACTGGTGCGAACGGCTTTGTCATAAGTTTCATAAAGTTTCAGCAGTATTTTCAATTGTTTTAGATCAGCCTCTACAACAGCGGACATATTGGGATATTGGAGCTTACAGGCAAGGGTGTGATTTTGTAAATCTTGCGCCTTGTGTACCTGACCTAAGGAGGCAGCAGCAGCAGCTGTGTGCTCAAAAAAGGCAAATTTTGTTTGCCAATCGGGGCCGAGTTCTGCTTTCATTCGGCGATTGACAAAAGGCCAGCCCATTGATGGGGCTTGAGATTGCAGGTGGGCAAGTTCTTTTGCGTATTCTTCGGGCAGAGCATCTGGAATAGTTGAAAGCAGCTGCGCGATTTTCATAATCGGTCCTTTGAGATCGCCAAGAGCTGTCTTTAAGGCCAGTGCATGCGCTGGGCGATCCAGCGAGGTCCCTACATAATGTCCAGCAAGTTGAGTCACCAGGTAGGTCAGTTTAGTGGAAACCTTGGCATAGCGTTTGAGGCGCTGAGAAAATGAGTCGGATTCTTGTTCAGACATCTATCTGCGCTACTCCAAGTTTTCAATTTTTAAAATACGTACCATGTTGGTTGTGCCAGAGGTAAAGACAGGAGATTTATCACCAAAGTGCGCAACGCCTGCGGTGAGCACCACTGAATCACCGATATGAGCCATTTTTTTCTGCAATATGAGATGTGTTGCTGCGTCGGCAATTTGTGTAAAGCCTGCAACGTTATTAATCACAAAAGAGCGTACTCCCCACGCTAGACAGAGCTGCCTTGCCGTTTGCACGCAAGACGTGAGCGCCAAAATCGGAACCTCTGGCCGTTCCCTAGAAGCCCGCAAACTAGTTGATCCTTCTTTTGTGAAGGTAACAATGGCTTTTGCGCCAATGGTGCGTGAAACTTGGTTAGCGGCCATGGTGATTGCGTCGGAATCTGTTGATTCAGGTGGGACTCGGTCGGCATTTAGACACTGTTGATAAAGAGGGTCTTGCTCTACTTGATGAATGATTTTCTCCATCGTTGCAACGGCTTCGATGGGGTGCGCTCCATAGGCGGATTCAGCCGACAGCATGACGGCATCCACGCCTTCAAAAACAGCAGTTGCAATATCCGACGTTTCAGCTCGAGTTGGTGTGGGATGAGTGATCATAGATTCCAGCATTTGTGTGGCGACCACAACGGGTTTGCCGGCTGTACGGCAGGCCCTAATAATTCGTTTTTGGATGCCAGGCACCAGTTCTAGCTCAACTTCAACACCCAAATCACCACGTGCCACCATGACAGCATCAGAAAGGTCAATAATGGCATCTAGGTTGTCGAGTGCTACGGGCTTTTCAATTTTAGAGAGCACTTGGGCGCGGTTGCCGATGATCTGCCGGGCTTGCAGAACGTCATCAGGGGTTTGCACAAAAGAAAGGGCGACGATATCAACGCCCATTTCCAGACTAAACTTCAGATCTTGCCGGTCTTTTTCAGTTAGTGCAGGAATGGGAAGAGAGAGGCGAGGGATGTTGACTCCTTTGCAATCAGATAGAGTGCCTCCTGTAAGCACAGTGGTTTCGACACGATCCTTATGGCAGCGAGTGATTTGCAGTCTGATTTTTCCATCATTTAACAAAAGAAAATTCTCTGGCGCAAGGGATGGAAACACTTTTGGGTGCGGAAAACAAACCCTTGTTTTAGAACCTGGTGCTGCATTTGAATCGAGATAAAAGCTTTGCCCAGTTTCAAGTTCAATTTCTTTATCAGCAAAGGTTCCAATTCTCAGTTTGGGACCCTGCAAATCGGCCATGATGGCGATGGGGTAGCCCACTTTTTGTTCTAGTGTGCGGATGATTTCAAACCGTTTTTTGTGATCATCGTGAGTGCCGTGTGAAAGATTCAGGCGAAAAAGGTTTGCCCCCTTTTCTAAGAGACGTTCAATTTTTTCAAGTGAAGAACTTGCAGGTCCAATGGTTGCTATAATTTTTGTGTTTCGTGGCCTAAGCATTGGGGTTTACTCTTTTAAACTCTGATCGTGTTTGCGTTCATCTTGTCTGGCTATAATAATGCCTGAGATGACAATCACCACCCCTAAAATTTGCCACAGACTCATTTCTTCACCAAAGATGACGCGTGCACTTATTGCAGAAACAGCTGGAGAAATCAGCATAGTGATGGCCACGAGGCCTGCTGTAAGGTGCCCCATAGAGTAAGCTAACAGACCTTGAGATCCAACCTGAACGATGAGTGCCAGGCCAAAAATGGCGATCCAGTCGTAGGTAGTTAAAAATTTCCAAGAGTCAGCAAAAAAGATGGTAAACAAAAGTAAAAATGGAATCATCCATAAGCTGGTCCCAAGGATAATGGTTGGGGCGTTAAAACGCAGACGTAATTGCTTAACGGCAAGGATGTAGCCGGTAAATGCAAGAGCTGAAAAGGTTGCAAGAGCATCCCCTAGGACGTTTTTGTATCCAATTGAAAAACTTTCCCCTGTAAGGATAGCAGCGCCAACAAAAACCCACATGATAGCAAGCATAAAGATGAATCTGGGACGTTCTTTGAAAAGAGCCCACAGGGCAAGGGGCACAAAAAAGGGGGTGAGATTGTTCAGCAATGCAGCATTGATGATTTCTGTCATGCGAATGGATAGGTGCCAAGTTCCCAGATCAATGGCAAAAGAAAGCCCTGCTATAGCGAGAAGGAGATGATCTTTAGGTGCAAAAGTGGGTTTTTTGAAAGGGCTTTGAGTTTCCTCAGTTGTTTTCCAAATCCAGATGAACGGGAGCGCAAATAACATTCTGTACAACCCCAAAGCATTAGGGCCAATATCTGTCATACGTACAAAGATTGGTGAGAGTCCCATCAAAGATGAGCCCAAAATTGCCAGAATAAAGGGCCAAGATGGTTGATATCCTCTAAGAAGCGCCGATGTCATGCGTTTCGTCATGTGGTACGATTCCTTTAAATTTTTCCTGCCTCATGCAGTAGAAATAATGTTAGTATGATTTTCGGTTAGTTTCCATCAAGTAAAGGAGTTTTCTGGAAAATGTCGCATTCATCGATTGATTCGTCAACTGCAAAACATCTGCGTCAGTTTATTGAGCGTATCGAGCGGTTGGAAGAGGAAAAAGCAGCCATTGCTCAAGACATAAGAGATGTGTTTGCTGAGGCCAAAATGCAGGGGTTTGATGTAAAGGTTATGCGTCAAGTCATGAAACTTCGAAAAATGAAGAATGACGAACGCCAAGAGCTAGAACATCTGTTGGCTGTTTATTTGCATGCCATTGAGGTTGGCGCCGCCACCCATGAGGTGGACGAGGGAAAGGAAGCGGCTTAGCAGTTTTTTGCTGGCCGATTTTTTTTCACGATTTGGCAATTGGCAATTGCTTTCCCATTGGTTAATCGCCTAATATATGGTAGAACTTAGTTTGCTGGAGGGATGGCCGAGCGGTCAAAGGCAGCAGACTGTAAATCTGCCGACGTACGTCTACGCAGGTTCGAATCCTGCTCCCTCCACCACTTTGCATGTGTTCATGTGAGTGGTGTGGCGCTGGTAACTGTATGCGGGTGTAGCTCAATGGTAGAGCCCCAGCCTTCCAAGCTGGTCACGTGGGTTCGATTCCCATCACCCGCTCCAAAGTTTTTATTGCCGCGCTCAGCTGGTAGAATTTGAGTTGGTGATTGGATGGAAGGTAAAGGAGAAAGAACCAATGGCAAGAGGTAAATTTGAAAGGACCAAGCCCCACGCAAATGTGGGCACAATTGGTCACGTTGACCACGGTAAGACGACGCTTACGGCTGCGATTA
>JBDLIP010000020.1:0-2500 GCA_039714795.1 Pseudomonadota bacterium
ATATGTCCTTTTTTATTGGATGGCTTTATGTTTGGCGATAGCTACGCGATTTTTTCAGGAAGTGTTGCCAAAATGTGTTACCTGGGATTGAACCACGCCAAAACTTGACTTCGGCTAGTTCGCTTACAAGGGATTCTCAGTTAAAACCCCACCTTCATACTAAGACACAGCAGCCCTTGGGGGCTGCTGTATTTTCTTGGCCACCTGTAATATTGGTGAGATCCTACAAATCTCTCGCTTTGTGGGAGTGTTATTCTTTTTTTTTGGGGACTTTTCTCAACTTGATCCCCCTTTTAATTTCATCAAGCAGCCCTTGCGTGCCAGTTGCTGTAATAGCCCTCGGTGGTGGTGGCGGTGGTGGCGGCGTCACCGTAGGAGCATCTCCAGTTAGGCTTGCATTGAGACCTACCCACGGAGCGTATTCTGATACAAGATTTTTATGTACCATTTGTGCTGGGAGATTTCCTTTTTTTGCCTCATCAATTCGATTACCCAACAATTCCACAAATTTCTTACCTGCAACCCCCGAAGTATCACCATAAACGCTCCTTAATGCTCTGGCTTGGTCTTCGGTTAGGTAGGCGGTACCTTCAGCTAATTTTGGTCCACCAAACCTTCCAGACTTTGTCATAGTCACTTCTGCATCTTTGGTAAGCATTAGTATCAAGAGGGGGGATCCACCCTTTCTTCGTTGAGCTATCGTCTTAATCTCGTCTGGAGTCTTTGCACTTATTTTTTTGAAGCTTACTTGATCATTTGCACGATCCGCGTCTCTAGCGGCGGTTATTAAATTCTGAAAATACTTCAGAGCTCCAGGAGAGCTCATAATATAATCATGTTTCCCGAGCGCCAAATCAAGTGCACTCCGCTCTAGTTCTGAGCCCATTTTTGGCCCCGGACTTGTTTTCTCAGTAAGCCAATCCATAAGATGGAATTGCGCTTGCGCATCGCCCATGCTTGGACCCGGTGATATTTGGTACATGACTTTTACAATCAAATCTACCAATGCATTCTTATTGCTACCAGCAGCTACTGCTGAGTCCCACTCTTTAATGGTCTCTGTGACAATCGGAGGAACAGTGGAACCCGCGCCCACATCAATGCCCTTCGCATTAAGTTGTTTTTGTAATTGGGCAATTTGCTCTCGCAATTGCTTGATCAATTCCGTTTCTGCAGCAGTTGTTGTTGTAACAGTAGGAGGAGGTGTTGTAACAGTAGGAGGAGGTGTTGTAACAGTAGGAGGAGGTGTTGTAACAGTAGGAGGAGGTGTTGTAACTCCAATATCACTAGGATCTCCCCCAGCATCTGTGTACGCCTTCTTGGCTTCTGGTAGATATTGTTTGACCTTTGGTGCCCATTTTGGGTCTAATTGTCGCAGAATTTCAACTTGTTCTGCGATTTCTTCCTTTGATGCTGTCGCTGATTTAGCCTTTGCTTGGGCAAGAAAAGCCGTACCAGGATAACTAAATTTCGCCCACTTTGTGCACTTTTCAGCACAAAACTTTGCGACCTCAATTTCTTTTATTTCCTTTTCACACAGATTTTTGCAAGACCTAAGATTCGCAATTTTAGGTATCTTTGTCCCAGATGCATCGTAGTTACCCAGCATTATTCCACACAATATCAGTGGGTAAATCGACAACCTTTGTTTTGTTAGTTTTCCCTTCATCATGACCTCCTTAATTTTAAAAATTTATAGACACTATATAATTGCTCAACCGTGGTCTGAAAACCCATTAATTTATGGGACAAAAAATCCTTCCCTATTGAGTAAGTCGACTAAAACCGCTTAAACATTAGAATCTCTGTCCCGGTTGAGCAATTACCTTAATACCATAAGGTATACCTTATTATTATGCACTAAAATTTATTAATTTATAGTTAACGCGTATCAAGACAGAATCAACTCGTGGTCTATGCTTAACAAAAGTACTACTGATATCTGCTTGGTTTGAGGGTGCAGTTTCTGTCTTTTTTGAAAATAAAGCTGTACGATATTCAAGCCCCAAGGATACCTCATCATTTAAGCTAACCTCAATTCCAACGCCTGGGGTAAATGCGGCCTTTGTGTACTTCTTACTCAGTGGTATATCGCTGCGAGTAGGGTCATTCAGACGAACCGCATCACTAGAGCTATTAATCTCAAAGCGTTGCCATTCGACACCGAAACGGGCGTATAATAATGTTTGCTTCCAATATCCACCAAGACGAGCAGCCAATCCAAAACGTGTTTTCCCTTTGATCTTAGAATCAGCGCGGCCCCGTGTATCATCATCCACCACAAAAGAACTATCATCGCTCATGTTTCCGAAAAGTACATCCGCTTCAAGGCTAGCATAAAAGTGTTCTGCAAAACGCACTCCATAACCAAGTTGTACTCCCCCAGTGAATGATTGATCTTCCGCAGCAAAGTTGCGAAATGCGCCGACGGGGGTGGCACCGGCAATTCCATCAGCATTATCATTGCTCATGGTAACTTCATGGCGGTCCAATCGAAGAC
>JBDLIP010000020.1:7500-20835 GCA_039714795.1 Pseudomonadota bacterium
TATCTGAATTCTGACTTTTGAATTCTGACTTCTGAAATCTGGAATTTCGAATCAAGCGTTTTAAGGGCATTTGGTGAATACCTTGGCACAAAGAGGCGATGAAGGACGTGGCACACTGCGATAAGCTACGGGAAGGCGTGAACAGCCGTTGATCCGTAGATCTCCCAATGGGGAAACCCACCACTTATGTGGTATCTTGGCCTGAATACATAGGGCTCAAGAGGCAAACCTGGCGAACTGAAACATCTCATTAGCCAGAGGAAAGGAAATCAACCGAGACTCCGCTAGTAGTGGCGAGCGAACGCGGACTAGGCCAGTGGTCTTTAAAGTTAAAACGAGAACAAGATGGGAATCTTGGCCAAAGTGGGTGATAGCCCCGTATCGGTAAATAACTTTTTAGATCCTTGAGTAGGGCGGGACACGTGAAATCCTGTCTGAACGTGGGGGGACCACCCTCCAAGCCTAAGTACTCTTTGTGACCGATAGTGAACAAGTACCGTGAGGGAAAGGTGAAAAGAACCCCGTTGAGGGGAGTGAAATAGACTTTGAAACCAGATGCTTACAAGCAGTCGGAGCAGATTAATTCTGTGACGGCGTACCTTTTGTATAATGGGTCAGCGACTTAGTCTATGTAGCAAGCTTAAGCCGTTAGGTGTAGGCGTAGCGAAAGCAAGTCTGAATAGGGCGATGAGTTGCATGGATTAGACCCGAAACCGAGTGATCTAGCTATGGGCAGGTTGAAGGTACGGTAACACGTACTGAAGGACCGAACCCACTGTTGTTGCAATAACACGGGATGACCTGTGGCTAGGGGTGAAAGGCCAATCAAACTCGGAAATAGCTGGTTCTCCGCGAAAACTATTTAGGTAGTGCGTTGTATATGGCCACCGGGGGTAGAGCACTGGATAGGCTAGGGGGGCTCGCGCCTTACCAACCCTAACCAAACTCCGAATACCGGTGAGTCTGAGTACAGCAGACAGACTACGGGTGCTAAGGTCCGTAGTCGAAAGGGAAACAGCCCGGACCATCAGCTAAGGTCCCTAAGTTATGGCTAAGTGGGAAAGGATGTGGGAAGGCCAAGACAGCCAGGAGGTTGGCTTAGAAGCAGCCATCCTTTAAAGAAAGCGTAATAGCTCACTGGTCTAGTTAAGCTAGCCTGCGCCGAAAATGTATCGGGGCTAAAGCCATACACCGAAGCTATGGGTGGACAGAGGGCAGAAACCAGAGGTCAGAGATCAGAAATCAGATATCAGCTCGTAAAGTTATATATATAGCATTTACAGTGAGTCGTTAAATGAGATAGAAAGAGTTAGAGAACAATTTGTATGAGGACCGAGATTATGACATCGGCCTATATGCAGTCTTTCGAGAAATTGATGGTATTCCGTAAGGCATACCCCCTTTCTTTGGAGGTGCACAAAATGACTTTAACCTTTCCAGCCATTGAACGTGGTGTGTTGGGAGACCAACTGCGACGGGCAAGTCGTTCGATTTGCGCGAATTTAGCAGAAGCCTTTGCCAAGCAGGCGTATTCAATGAAGGAATTCAAACGATTCTTAGTTATATGTATAGGCTCAAGTGATGAGATGCAGTTGTGGTTGAAGTATGCACGTGATTTGGGCTACATCAATCCAGAACAGTATTCTTACTTTACAGTTGGCTATAGTGAAGTTTCGCGGATGTTGACAGGCCTGCACAGGTCGGCAACGATAAGCGATCGAGCTAAGCAATTGCAAGCTCGCAGTAGGCGTTAGTCAAGCTGACATCTGATTTCTGACATCTGACATCTGATTTCTGCTCTCTGTTCGCGGTAGCGGAGCGTTCTGTAAGCCGATGAAGGTGTACTCGTGAGAGGCGCTGGAGGTATCAGAAGTGAATATGCTGACATGAGTAGCGTAAAAGAGTGTGAAAGACACTCTCGCCGAAAACCCAAGGGTTCCTGTCCAAGGTTAATCCGGGCAGGGTTAGTCGGCCCCTAAGGCGAGGCCGAAAGGCGTAGTCGATGGGAATCAGGTTAATATTCCTGAACCTGCTGGTAGTGACGAAGGCCGAAAGTTGTACATCCTTATTGGATTGGGTGTGCAGCCTGGGACTTCCAGGAAATAGCTCCAGCAATAAGACCGTACCCAAAACCGACACTGGTGGGTTAGTAGAGCATACTAAGGCGTTTGAGAGAATGATGTTGAAGGAACTCGGCAAAATGCTCCTGTAACTTCGGAAGAAGGGAGACCCGCGTTTGGGCAACCAGATGTGGGTGGCACAAGCCAGGGGGTGGCGACTGTTTATCAAAAACACAGGACTATGCAAAATCGCAAGATGAAGTATATGGTCTGACGCCTGCCCGGTGCTGGAAGGTTAAGAGGAGGGGTGCAAGCTCTAAATTGAAGCCCCAGTAAACGGCGGCCGTAACTATAACGGTCCTAAGGTAGCGAAATTCCTTGTCGGGTAAGTTCCGACCTGCACGAATGGCGTAACGACTTCCCCGCTGTCTCCAACATTAACTCAGCGAAATTGAATTCTCCGTGAAGATGCGGAGTTCCCGCGGTTAGACGAGAAGACCCCGTGCACCTTTACTACAACTTTGCAGTGGTATTAGGGATGACATGTGTAGGATAGGTGGGAGACTATGAAGCGCCGACGCTAGTTGGTGTGGAGTCACCCTTGAAATACCACCCTTGTTATCCTTGATATCTAACTGAGACCAGTGAATCCTGGTCCAGGACCCTGCATGGTGGGTAGTTTGACTGGGGCGGTCGCCTCCTAAAGAGTAACGGAGGCGCGCGATGGTAGGCTCAAGCTGGTCGGAAATCAGCTGTAGAGTGCAATGGCATAAGCCTGCCTGACTGCGAGACTGACAGGTCGAGCAGAGACGAAAGTCGGTCATAGTGACCCGGTGGTCCCGAGTGGAAGGGCCATCGATCAACGGATAAAAGGTACGCCGGGGATAACAGGCTGATCTCCCCCAAGAGCTCATATCGACGGGGAGGTTTGGCACCTCGATGTCGACTCATCACATCCTGGGGCTGAAGCAGGTCCCAAGGGTTCGGCTGTTCGCCGATTAAAGTGGTACGTGAGTTGGGTTCAGAACGTCGTGAGACAGTTCGGTTTCTATCTGCCGTGGGTGTTGGAAAATTGAGAGGACTTGCCCCTAGTACGAGAGGACCGGGGTGAACATACCTCTGGTGTACCAGTTGTGTTGCCAAATGCACCGCTGGGTAGCTAAGTATGGAAGAGATAACCGCTGAAAGCATCTAAGCGGGAAGCTTGCCTCGAAACCAGTTTTCCCTTGAGAGTCGTGGTAGACCACCACGTTGATAGGCCAGGTGTGGAAGTGTGGTAACACATGTAGCTAACTGGTACTAATCACTCGATTGGCTTGATTCGATTTTCAGATGTCAGAGATCAGAGTTCGGATGTCAGAAGGTTTTATACTTCTGATGTTTGTGTTCTGGAATCTGTCTCTGATGTCCATTTAATGAGTCCCTTTTTTCAGAGGTCAGATAGCAGATGTCAGAGTACAGATTTTTCTGATCTCTATCTGATCTCTGGGGTCTGTCTCCTGATGGCTTGGTTGTTATAGCGAGGATGTAACACACGATCCCATCTCGAACTCGAACGTGAAGAGCCTTTGCGCCGATGGTACTACGTCTTAAGGCGTGGGAGAGTAGGTCGCGGCCAAGCTTTCAGGAGACAGAAATCACAAATCAGAAGCCAGAAATCAGATTTCCGGTTTTTGACATCAAAATATTGATATTTTTACCATGTTGAAGAACTAAAGATTCCATTTTTTAATCACATTGACAATTCTTACAGGGCTGTTCAGTGAAAATGTGTTATCTACGGATCGTCATCCTGAACGTTGGTTTTGGAACTCAAGTCTGGTAAGATTTGAGGAGGCAAAACCTTACGATTCAGGATCCCATTTTTTTAAATCTGCAAAAAAGAATTGGATCCTGAATCGCAAAGATTTTCCAATTCGTGCGACTTACAGTCGCACGTTCGGAAAATCAGCGTTCAGGATGACGGCCGTGTGTCAATCATAAACTAAAAGTGCACCATTTCATCATCCAAAACTCAAGTTAGCTAATATCTTCCGATAAGTATGATGACAAGAATCAACAATCCCAACCATTGATTTGCCTTAAACTTTGCCAGACAGTCTTCTGGATCATATAAATCAACAGTCCAGCATTGCCAAAAGAGATGAGCTGCAATGAACAGAAATCCTGGTACTACATATCTGTTTATTCCTATTCCTGCGTCCCATACAGCAATTCCTAGACAAATGATCATTGTTGTTGCACAGCAAAATATGAATGGCTTTGTGCGTGGCCCTAGTTTAAGCGCAGTGGATTTAATACCCACTAAAATATCATCTTGCTTATCTTGATGTGCATAAATCGTGTCATAAATAAGCGTCCAGGTAATGCCAGCAGCATATAGCCACAGGGCAGGGGGCTCAATTTGGTTTTTTACCGCGCTCCAGCCCATTAATGCTCCCCAATTAAAGGTCAGACCTAAAAAGGCCTGAGGCCAATAGGTGATACGTTTCATCCACGGGTATGTTGCAACCAGTGCCAAAGCGCCGATGCCAAGCGCAATGGTAGTTGTTGGAAATTGCAACAAAATGATGCAGCTGGTGAGAGAGAGAAGAGCAATGATCCCCCAAGCTTGGATAACAGAGACATCAGCGCACGCTAGCGGCCTGCTTTTGGTGCGCTCAACATACTTATCTAGATTACGATCAACGATGTCGTTATAGACGCACCCTGCACTGCGCATAAGTACTGAACCGATTGTAAAAAGCAATATATACCAAATTGATGGAAACCCATCATTTGCCAAACTCAGGCTCCATAAACAAGGCGCCAGCAATAACCAAATACCCGTGGGGCGGTTTAGGCGGCACAGAGCAATGATATTGGTAGCGCTAGGAATTTGATTTAATTTTTGACTTGTGTCCATGCAATGATAATGTCAAGGTGGTGAAAATATTTCAATAGGTTTGAGGAGTTATATTATGGAGCGACATGTTCCCAGACTTTATGTATCACAGGATTTGGATGCCTGTTTGGAAGTGTCGCTGAATGCGATGCAGTCGCATCATTTGCGCAAGGTGTTACGATTGAATATTGGTAATACAATCAGTTTATTCAATGGTCGTGATGGAGAGTGGGAATGTGCTTTTTTGCATGACAAAAAGCAAATGGGTGCAGCATTAGTTAAGTGGTTAGCAAGGGAGCAGGAATCTGAGCCAGAATGCTGGCTGTTATTTGCTCCCATTAAACCAACGCGTCAGAGTATGTTGATCGAAAAAACTACGGAATTGGGGGTCACTGACTTTTTCCCGGTAATTACGGATCATTGTGATAAGACAAAACGCAACATGAAACGCTTTCAAGATATTTCTATTGCCGCAGCGCAGCAATGTGGTAGGATCGCTATCCCTAAATGGCATGAGTCGAAAAGTTTGTATGAAACCCTAAATAAATGGGACCCGACACGCATGCTTTTTTATTGCGATGAAAGGCGCCAAGCAGATACTCTAAGCCAATTATTACATTCTCTTAAGCCAGACAAAAGCGCTATCCTAATTGGTCCAGAAGGAGGATTTTCAACAGATGAGTTTGAACAACTGAAAAATGAAACTTATACAAAAGCTGTCAGCTTGGGGCCTAACATACTACGAGCTGAGACCGCGGGGATTACTGCGATAGCAGTAGTCAGAAGTTAGATACCAGATGTCAGATAATAAATACGGGCATTTCCACATCTGACATCTGACATCTGTCCTCTGACATCTGTCCTCTGTCTAAAGCATTGCCAACAGTCCAAACACCACAATCACCAGCCCTGAAATCTTGTTGGTCCAGGTGAGTGCTGAAAAACTGATGTGGTTTTGCAAGAGGGTTAGTACACCACAAAAGCTGGTCCACCAAGCCATGGATCCTACGAAAATTCCAAGAATTAAAAGTCCTACAAGGTCACTATCTCGGCTGAGGTCATCAAGTCCAGTTGCAGCAAACAGGGCGGCAAACAGCACAAACATCAAAGGATTTGCCAGGGTGATTCCAAGGGTTGAGAAAAAAGCAGGAATAAAAGTGTGAGCGTAATAATGCTTGGGTTCCTTTTTGGGCGACGTGAGAAAGAGTGCCACACCTAGCATAATCAGAAAAATACCACCCACAAAACGAAGTTTGGTGAGCCACTCCATGATTTGATCGGCAATAGAGGTGAGGCCGATTCCTGCTATACTGCCATACAATGTATCGGCAACAGCTACGCCAAGGCCTGAGGCGACTCCAAGCCACCAACCACTATGGATGGTGCGGCGAATACACATGATACTTGCCGGACCAATAGGGGCTGAAACCGCAATGCCCACAAGCATACCTTTACAAAAGAAAAGAATATCTCGGGCAATAAATTCGGTGATCAAGGCTTTGATTTTCCTAAGGCACTGCGTCTGTAGTCTACAGTATACGGAAGGTATGGGGTGATTCAAGCCACTTATGCGCCGACCAAAATGAGTGTGGCTAAATTATTACAGTCTTAAAAATTAGTTTTTATGCCCTCAGACCAGCTTGACAGGGGGAAAGCTGTTGGGTAGTTTAGTAGCAGTACGATGGATTTTAACTAAATTACAGGCATATAGGGAAGAGACGAATATGTACAGAAAGGCATTGATATTAGCTGGATGTGTTGCGCTTGCAGGTTGTGCGGCTGAAAGAACTCGCGAAGATGACCCTTGGGCACGTACAGGTCCCGATTGGGCGGAAGATTGCCAAAAGTTCTTTTCTGAAACGCCGTACGAGTATGCAGGTTGCGTAGCTCGGGTGGAAGCTAAACGGGCCGCGGATCCAGGTTCTGGACCTCGGGTTGGTTTGAAGGACCAAGGAACTCGTGTGGGGCAACGGTCTGAAATCAAAGAAGCTGAGCCAGGTGATGCAGCTATCATGAACTAGGATGGACTCTTACGTTACATTGTGACGTAATGTTTTCAACAAAATAAACCGCGGGGCTTTTGCACTGCGGTTTTTTTGTTCTAGGATCGGTATACCCGTGCTGAATCAAAATATTGAATTTTATGGCAGTGAAAAGCGCGCAGTTTACTTGGGTAAATGAGCACTTTGAGCTCAACATTAAAAAATAAAAGGAACGTTGGACAAAACCGGCTTCCGGGATGACGGTCCGCTGGGTAATTGCAGGATATCTGCGCACTATTTCAGCGCGGTACTGACCTCTGACCTCTGACCTCTGACCTCTGATTTCTGACTTGCCCGTCTCAAACGATCATTTATTGCCACACCTACATCTACATCAGGAATCGGAGCCACTGCAATGCATGAAAACTGCGGGTGATCTAATTCATGTAGCATTTGATAAAGATTGCTTGCTGCTTCTGCTAAGTTACCTTTAGGGCTTAGGTTTAAACATTTTGTGGCATTTTCAATCGAATTTGTTCCAAAACTCAGGAGCGCTTCGCGTTGTTCAACATTGGTGGCGTTGAGCCTTAAGGGTTGCTTTGGGGCATAGTGCTTGCCAAATTGCCCCGGAGATTTTGGCTGAGAACTTTTTTCTTGTGCTGGCTGGCCAATAGGAATTACTGCTTGTAGTTTCTCTCGGGTGATCGAACCAGGTCTTAAAATTATTGCCGGGGTTTGGGTTAGGTCAACCACGGTTGACTCAAGACCAATTTTTGTCTGACCGCCATCAACCACAAGAACCTGGCCTTTGAATCCATCGATGACGTGCTGAGCAGTCGTGGGGCTTAAGGTTCCTGAAATGTTGGCACTGGGGGCTGCAAGGGGCAGGGAAGTTTTCTTTAGTATTTCTAGGGCTATGGGGTGTTTTGGCACGCGTATAGCAAGTGTTTCAAGTCCTGCACTAACACGCTTGCAAATTGGTGAATTTTTGCGTTGGGCCAAAATCATGGTGAGTGGCCCTGGCCAAAAGACGTCCGCTAACTGTTGAGCACGTAGGTTCCACTCCACATATAAAGCGGCATCGTGCGTCGTTGCAACATGGACAATCAATGGATTATTCTGTGATCTTGATTTAGCTGCATAGATCCTGGCAATTGCTTGGTCATTGGTGGCATCTACCGCAAGTCCGTATACTGTCTCGGTGGGTATGGCGGCTATCTCGCCTTGCTTTAGCCTTTCAGTAGCCTGGGCAATGGTAAGAGGTGTTGGGATATTTTTGCAAGGCATTGTCTTTTATTCTAACGGATTTCAGACCGACCAACTCCCAAAATCCTTAGTTTGCGGTGCAAGGCCGAGCGTTCCATGCCAACAAAGTTGGCGGTTTGTGAAATGTTGCCGGAAAAGCGTGAGACCTGAGACAGGAGGTATTGCCTTTCAAAAACTTCACGTGCATCTCGAAGCGGTAGTTTCAAAATTTCATGCCCCCCTTCCCATTGTGGGGTGACGGGAAGGTCAGACATGATTTCCGGTGGCAGCATGTCGGCGGCAATGGGTTGTTTTTCATCACCGCCTGCCATGATTAAGATCCAGTCAATAACGTTGCGTAATTGCCGTATGTTGCCGGGCCAGTTGTAGGTCTGCAAGGCTGCCAAGGCATCATCTCCCAAAAATCGCTTGGGATGGCCATTTAATTGGCTGGCCAGGGTCAAAAAATGCTCAGATAGGATTGGTATGTCTTCTTTGCGTTCACTCAAGGCTTGTACACGAATTGGGACCACATTGAGGCGATAAAACAGGTCTTCTCTGAATTTACGGTCTTGAATAGCTAGGGTTACGTCCCGGCTTGAGGTCGCAATAATCCGCACATCCACTTCAACTTTAGTTTCACCATCAAGCCTTTGAAATGTATTATCCTGGAGCAGGCGAGTAATTTTTCCCTGTAGTACCAGCGGTAGGTCAGTGACCTCATCTAGGACCAGAGTGCCTAAATGGGTTTGCTCCAATAAGCCGATTTTGCAGGGTATGTCTTTTGGGGGTGATGCTTCACGGCCAAATAATTCTTCCTCGGCTCGCTCAGGGTCCATCGTTGCACAATTGAATACGGTTAGGGGGCCATTTTTAGCGCGGGATGATTGCGCATGAATCTGCCGGGCAATAATTTCCTTGCCAGCCCCTGAGGCCCCCGAGATAAAAATACGGCTGTTGGTTGGGGCAATTTTGGTAATCAATTCACGCATTTGCTGGGCGTAGGCTGATTTGCCAATAAGGGGGATATTTGGATTGACCATGCTTTTGAGGCTGTGGTTTTCTTGACGTAGCCTTGAAGCGTCAATTGCACGTTGGATGATAAGCAGCAGACGATCCGCTTTAAAGGGTTTTTCTACAAAATCGTAAGCACCTTTTTTCATTGCTGTCACGGCGGTTTCAATATTGCCATGGCCACTCATCATAATGACGGGTACCTCTGGGTGATCACGTTGTAGTTGTTCGAGGACTTTCATGCCGTCAAATCGGCTGTCTCCGAGCCAAATGTCAAGAAGCACCAGGCTGGGGCGACGTGCTTGAATCGCTTCTAGGGCGCCTGGACCGTCAGCGGCTCCGCGAGAGTCATATCCTTCATCCTTTAGCACATCAGCAATTACATCTCGAATATCTGCTTCATCATCAACAATTAAAATATCATACGCCATTGATCTACCTATGTTTGTGTTTGGAAATGTAATTGTACTCTTGCACCTTTAAGGGGTGAGTCTCCCAAGGTGACTGTTCCTCCATGATCTTCAAGGATTCGTTTGACAATGGCAAGGCCCAGGCCAGTTCCGTGTTTGCGAAACGTCACGTAAGGCTCGGTTAGTTTGGCTCGATCGCAGGTAGGCAAGCCTTCTCCATTGTCGTCAACAAAAACATCAATCCAATTTGATCCTGCCCTAATGGTAAGCATTAACTGACCCACAAAATCAGCTTCAGTTTGGCGGCGACTGTTGATGGAGTCAATGGAATTTTGCAATAAATTGGTAAAAACCCGTCCGATTTGGGCTGCATCACAGTTTAGGCTGATACTTTTGTATTCGCATTTAAGATCAAATTGGATTGAGGGATGAGCTTCTTGTTGCAGAAATAGGGCTTGCTCACATAATTCGACCAGGTTTTCTTGTCTGATAGCCGGGGCGGGCATGCGTGCGAATGCGGAAAACTCATTGACCATTTCGCCAATATAGCTGACTTGTCGAACGATGGTGTCAACGTAACGTTGGAAGGAGTCAGATTCATCCCTAATCTGTGGTAGGTATCGGCGTTTTAGGCGTTCGGCTGACAGTTGAATGGGGGTCAGTGGATTCTTAATTTCATGCGCCACCCTGCGTGCGACATCTCCCCATGCAGCTTTGCGTTGTGCGCCCAGGAGAGCTGTGATGTCATCAAAGGTAATGACGTAGCCGTCTATGTCTTCGCTCGTTTTTTCAACAGAGATTTTTACCAGCAGGGTTTGAACTCTGTTGGCTTGGGTTCGCGTGACTTGCGACTGGACACCTCCTTCTACCTCTCTTGCTTCAACCTGTTTAAGCATTTCACTCAGTTCGGGCATTACGTCATGCAGCGCTTTTCCTTTGAGTTGAGCTGGCTCCATTTGCAGTAGGTGTGCTGCTGAGTCATTCGCGATATCAATTGTACTGCGGGAGTTGAGACCAAGAACACCTGCTGAAACTCCAGAGAGAACCGTTTCGATAAAGTGTCTGCGGCGATCAATTTGTTGGTTGGCTTGCAAAAGCTTGTCGCGTTGGCTTTCCAATTGTTCTGTCATACGGTTAAAGGCATGGCTGAGCAAGCCCAGTTCATCTAGGTCTTTAGGTTCTTGGACGCGGTGGTGCAAATGTCCTGCGCTGACGATCTCGGCTGCCTCAATCAGATTACCAATGGGTCGAGCCAACCGGTTGGCAAATAGTGTACCAATCCAGATGACCAGCATTAACAGGAGCAGCGAGACAGCGATGAACATTAAAATGAATTGGATTTCAAAGCTGGTACGCATGGTTTCCAGCGTATTGTATTCATGTACTGCTGATTCGGTTTTATGGATATGGTCTAGCACCTCTGGGTCCACAAAACGACCGACCAATAGAAAAATGGGAATATTTGGAGCAATTTGGATCAGTGCGCGAACGCGATCATTGTTGCCAGTTTCAAAGAGGATAGGAGCTTTTTTAGCTCGTCTTAAATCGGTCAGAGAAGGCATTTCATATAGAAGGTCAAATGCTAACTCTGAGCGAGCTAGCACCTGAAAATTGGGAGTAAACACCACCACTTCGGACAAGGCATGCGATTGGGCCTGATGATTGATAAATGTCTTGAAGATATCTTTTTGGTGCAGCATTTGCGGCAACGCTGCTGTTAGCTCCTTGGCAATAGCACGGGCATCATTGAGAGTCAGCTTTTTGTGCTCGGTAAGATAGGCTTGCGCCACTTCAGAGGACTGTTGAATGGCGGTTTGAACTTTGCTGCCAAACCACGATTCAATGCCCATGTTGAAAAAAATTACGGAAAAAACGGTGATCAGAATGGCGGGTGTGATCAGGAGCAATCCAAACCATCGTATTAGTTTGGCCTGCAAGCGAGCACTAGCTCTACCGCTGGGGGACTGACGCCGTCCTCGTACCAGTTTGTAGGCAATGGTCATAGCAAGCGCTAACAAAACGGTTAAATCAGCTGTCAGCAGTAGAATTGCCCTTCGTGAGGTGGACTCAAGGGCTTGCGAGGCCACCAGAGTTTGAAAGGTCATGAGTCCCAGAATCAATGCCAGTAGCCCCAAACTGATGATGATAAAACGCATCCATGAGGTTGAGGTAATGAACTGATTAAGCGGCCGAGCAATATTAGAAAATGATGTGGTCATGAGAATCAGTGTATGGTCCTGCCAATCTCAACCTAGGATTTGGTTTGTTTGCCATTGAGAACCTGTAGTTTCTTACGTAAAGTGTTGCGTGTAATTCCCAGAATTTCTGCGGCCTTAACCTGGCTCCCTCCCACGGCCTTAAGTGATAATTCGAGCAGTGGGCGTTCAACCTCTTGGATAAAACGTTTGTACAAACCTGGGGGAGGCAGGTGACCGTTATGTGCCTGGAAATAGGTTTGGAGGTGCTCATTGACTGCTTGGGAGAGGCCATCCGTTGTTGGGCTCTTGTCACTTTTGTGGGGAGAACTATTTTTTAATATATATTTCATGAGTTTGTTCTTAGCTGTTCTAAGGCATCGTCGTCAAGTGCTGCATCGTAAAAGTCTTGAATAAGTTTTAGCACCTCTTTGCCAGAGTCGCTACAATTGATTTGAGCCCGAAACTCGGATGAGCCCCGAAGCCCCTTGCTGTACCAACCGATGTGTTTACGTGCAAGGCGCACACCTGGGCTTAGCCCATAATAGCTGTACATGTCTTGCACGTGCTCAAGCAGGATTTCTTTTTGCTTATGTAGTGGTGGTGGGCTGAGCTTTTGTTTATGCTTGAGGTAGTGGTGTATTTGGCCAAAAATCCAAGGGCGGCCATAGCAGCCGCGACCAATCATGACGCCATCAGCTTTTGATACCTCGAGCAGTTCAGCTGCATCTTCTTCTATTTTAACGTCACCGTTGCCAATGACGGGCAGTGATACCGCTTCTTTGACTTGCCGAATAAACTTCCAGTCCGAGCTGCCTCGATAAAACTGACAGCGGGTGCGACCGTGGATAGTAATCATCTTAATGCCAGCATTTTCGGCTACCTTGGCCAACTTAGGTGCATTGCGGCTGTCATCATCCCATCCTGTTCGCATCTTGAGGGTGACTGGAATTTGCACTGCTTTGACGGTAGCTTCAAGAATTTTCTCCACCAGACACTCATCCCGCATCAAATGTGATCCTGAATAGCTATTGACGACTTTTCTAGCTGGACACCCCATATTAATATCAATCATGACAGCTCCTCTATCTTGATTGAGTTTGGCAGCTTCGGCCATGATGTGGGGATCGCATCCTGCAAGTTGAATGGCCGCAGGGGATTCTTCTGGGCTAAAGGCCGCTTTTTGCAGTGTTTTTTTTGACTCTTCAATCATCGCTCTGCTGGCAATCATTTCAGAAATCACGAGCGCTGCACCACCGCGTCTTACTAGCTTGCGATAAGGCATATCGGTCACCCCGGACATGGGTGCTAGTATAACATTATGTTCTAGGGTGATCGGACCAATTTTAATCGTCATTTATTCAAGTAAAAAACTAATGTGTGAATTGTAAGTTGGCTTTAATACTAACATATGTAGGGAGTAAGTTCAAAATTTTATAGGAGAGATGCAGGGCTGTTCAGTAAACCTATGTGATTCCCCTGTATCCCAATATATTTGCCAGATTGAGCGAATTTTCGTAGAGTTCCTTCGACACATTTTCTACC
>JBDLIP010000021.1 GCA_039714795.1 Pseudomonadota bacterium
AACAGGATTAAACTCACCTTCTTTGATCCGTTTTAAAATCTTTACGTTAGATCAGCGCCTCATTTTGCACAAACTTGGTAAACTTGGAAATGAAGAAATCTCACTTGTTGAAGAAACATTGGATGAATATCTGTGATTTCATTAACTCCAACAAAGAATTTCAATATACTCTCGTGAAATCAAAACCTCTAGTTTAATGATAGCTACCAGCTTGCAGTTTATACCTGTCCCGGGCATAAATGGCGCTTTTAGATAGGGGTCTTCTACAAACGTCATCCTGAACGCCGCATCTGCAATTCAATTTCGTCACGATGACGATCCTTAGGCAACACGTGTAGTTGGTATTTTATAACTTACAAATCAAAATTAGGGAAAAACTTATGATGCAAAAACAATATTTCAATATTAAAAAACTAACTTTGACCCTATTGTTAGGAATAAGTCTTATTACAGTAGGTATATACGAAATTTCAGCTACTGATACCCCAGAAGACCTGGAGGTAATGGTGAGAAATTTTAAAACGAGTCAACTCGATTTGGTCAAATTTCGCAAGGATGATCCGTTTTCAGAGTTTAAGAACAAAATTGGCAGAAAAGTAAACCTAAAAACGGATGAATTCAAGCTTGTTCGGTTCGGAAAAGAATTTGACAACAAAGCGTATACTGAAATGAATAAGCTGTTCTTTGCTAGTAAGGGAGACTTGTACTTACTACAGAACGAATAGCGTATTTCTAATTGTCGCTGAACAAAATGCAGATGACGTTTAAAAGGGGAGAGCAGACAGCCATCCCCTTGCAAGTGGTTGAACAGAGGTAAAGCGCTAAGTGCTGAATTAGCCGCCACATTCAAATACACCGTCTTGTATAAAGTAGTGTTGCAGAAGTTTATGTGACTAATGTTCTCAAAATTTATCTTGATCCCAATGTGGGATCATGTTAAAGTAAGATCATGAGGGTTATTGCGAAGAAAACGTTGAAGGACTTTTGGGAAAAACATCCACCTGCACGCATTCCTCTCGCTGCTTGGTATTATGAAGCTCTGAAAGGGGATTGGAAGTCTCCAAAAGATATCAAGAGCCATTATAGAAGCGCCGATTTTCTTGCAGGTAATCGGGTTGTTTTTAACATTGGTGGAAATAAATACAGATTAGTCGTGAAAATAAATTATCATTTCAGGGTAATTTATATTCGATTTATCGGAACCCACAAAGAGTACGATAGAATTAATGCGGAGATAGTGTAATGCAAATTCAACCAATAAAAACATCAGAGGATTATGAGAAAGCCCTAGCTTTAATTGACGAACGGATGGACGCCAAGACAGGTTCAGACGTTGGAGACGAACTCGATATACTTGTAACCCTTGTTGAAGCGTACGAAAAAAAACATTTCGCTGTAGATATGCCTGACCCAATTGAAGCTTTAAAATTTCGTATGGAACAAGAAAATTTAACCCGTAAAGATCTTGAACCTATAATTGGTGCTAGAGGACGTGTTTCTGAGGTTTTGGCAAAAAAACGTTCACTAACACTTTCCATGATTAGAAATCTTCATCAAAAACTTGGCATACCTGCAAGAATTCTTATAAGGCCATACGACTTAATCTGAAAAACAAGTTATGATGGATTGCTACAACTCATTAATGAGTAAAAAAAATTCTTAATAAAGTATACTTCGGTATATTAAGTTAAAGAATAAAACTCTTCGACGTTACAAGTGTAATTAAACAAAAAGTCCAGAAGAGCTAAAAATCACATCACTGACTTTTGAGCCATTCGTTGCTCCCGCTCACGTACTTTTTGCTTTAATTCACGATGCATTTCCTCGCGCTGCAATTTTTGTGCCAATTGATAATCTTGCTCAATCTGCTGCGTGCGGCGTTGGTTTTCTGCCTGCGCTCTTTTAGATTCTTCCCGTGCTAGCCTTTCGGCCATTCGGCGATCTTTCTTGATTTGTTCTTGCACACGCCGCTTTTCTTGACGTTGCTTTCGAAGTTGGACTTGTTTTCTCTGCTCTTCTGCATACTTTTCCTGCCTGCGGCGGCGCTCGAATTTTTGTCGCTCTTGCACCAAACGCATTTGCTCAATCTCGAGCTGCCTGATCTCGCGTTTTCTAGCAGCAATCGCCTCACGGTGCTCTCTGCTTAATTTTTCTTGCTGAACTTGACTTTCCTTTGCTCTGAGGTCTTCATTAAGTTGTCGCTCATAGGCAATCTGATCTTTAAGGATTTGTTCCTGAGTCGTCAAACTGCTGTCAGACTGTTGTATGAGGCTCTCGGAATAAGACGCAAACTCATTCGTTTTGCAACCGGAAACCCCGAGTGCAACTGCTAATCCTAGGTAATATAATTTGTTAGTAGATGTCTTCGTCTTCATATATTTCATACTGTCAGTCCTTACTGTCAACATGTGTGTACCTGTGTGACCGGGAGGGTATCACACTTATACGGCCGTACACCAGTGGTACTAATTTAAGCAGAAAAGTCTTGCCATTACTACGGTCGTCATCCCGGACGTTGCTCTTTGCAGCCTAAGCCCTTGGGCTGCAAAAGCTTCTGATCCGGGATCCCATTTTTTAAGAGCATAATGAAATTCGACATTTTGCTTCAGTTTCAGTATAGAATGGGAGGTAGCAAAAATTGAACTCTATAGCGAAGTGAAATCAAAACCTCTGTTTCCTGATACGCTCGAAGTGCTCATTTACCCAAGTAAACTGCGCGCTTCTCGCTATCATTAAACTAGAGGTTTTGATTTCACGAGAGCATATTACTTCTTAAGGTTGGTAAACAATGGTTTCTTCTATTAAAATCCAAGGTGCTCGAGAGCACAACTTGCAAAATATATCCCTTGAGCTACCAAAGAACAAACTGGTGGTCATCACAGGACTAAGTGGTTCTGGCAAATCTTCCCTGGCCTTTGATACCATCTATGCCGAAGGGCAACGTCGCTATGTGGAAAGCCTGTCCGCCTACGCCCGGCAATTTCTTGAGCTGATGCAAAAACCCGATGTGGATTCCATTGAAGGACTCTCACCGGCTATCTCCATTGAGCAAAAAACCACATCACGGAATCCTCGGTCAACTGTTGGAACCATCACCGAAATTTATGATTATCTGCGATTGCTATTTGCCCGCATTGGTGTGCCACACTCCCCCAGCACCGGTCTTCCCATTGAAAGTCAGACGGTGACTCAAATGGTCGACCGGCTGATGACCTTACCTGAGGGCACACGGCTGTATCTGTTTGCTCCTATCGTTCGAGGCCGCAAAGGCGAATACAAAAAAGAAATCACCGACTTGCAGCAACGCGGCTTTCAGCGTATCCGCATTGATGGAGAGATTTACTCAATCGATGCAACGCCTAACCTCAACAAAAAACTTAAGCACGATATTGATGTCGTTGTTGATCGCATCGTGCTCAGCCCCGACTTGGGCAACCGTTTAGCCGATTCTCTTGAGACCGGATTGAAACTCAGTGACGGTTTGATTTATGCCGAAAATGCTGATACCAATGAACGCCTGACTTTTTCTGCCAAGTTTGCCTGCCCGGTTTCCGGATTTACCATCGATGAAATCGAACCGCGCCTGTTTTCCTTCAACAGTCCGTATGGGGCCTGCCCTGAATGCGATGGGCTTGGCATCAAAGTTGATTTTGACCCCGAATTGATTATTCCTGATACAACAAAAAATATTTTCCAGGGCATGATTGCCCCGTGGAATACCGCCTTTGCTTTTTATTATCAGCAAATCTTAACCGCTGTCGTTGAACACTACGGCGGCGACCCGCATCTACCCTTCAACGCCCTTCCTGAAAAAATTCAACAAACGATTTTGCACGGAACGGGCCAAGAGACAATCCCGATGACAGTCGTTGACGAGCGACGCCAACATCACAGCAATAAGCCTTTTGAAGGCGTGATTCCCAACTTAAAACGTCGCTGGCGCGACAGCCAAAGTAGCCGGCAAACCGAAGAGCTCAGTCGTTATCAGACCATTCACCCCTGCACTTCCTGTATGGGCTTCCGGCTGAAACCCGAAGCCTTGGCTGTTAAAATTAATGACAAACATGTAGGAGAGCTCAGTACTCTTTCAATTGGCGAGGCACACAGCTGGATCAGCCAACTGGCAACGAAATTGCCTGCAAAAGAGGCTGAAATTGCCAGCAGAATTCTGAAAGAACTCAATGAGCGACTGGGATTCTTGGTCAATGTGGGCTTAAACTACCTCAGCCTTTCCCGTACCTCCGGCACCTTGTCAGGCGGTGAAAGCCAGCGCATCCGTTTGGCCTCGCAGATTGGCTCAGGGCTCACAGGAGTGCTTTATGTATTAGATGAGCCTTCCATTGGTCTACATCAAAAAGACAATGACCGATTGTTGGAAACTTTGAAACATCTTCGCAATCTCGACAACACAGTCATTGTGGTTGAACATGATGAAGATGCAATTCGCACCGCTGATTACATTGTTGATATGGGACCAGGCGCTGGAATTCATGGGGGACGCGTTGTTGCTCAGGGCGTATTAGCAGAAATTCTCAAGGAACCCAAAAGTCTAACTGGGCTTTACTTAAGTGGTAAAAAAGCAATTACAGTGCCAAAAAAACGCCGAGCGGGCCACAAAAACAAAACCCTCACGCTTGTCGGCGCCAAGGTTAACAATCTCAAAAATCTCACTGTCAAGTTTCCTCTGGGCAAATTGACCTGTGTGACCGGTGTTTCCGGGGGCGGTAAATCATCACTTATAGTTGAGACTCTCTACAAGGCATTGGCTCGGCAAATGAACGAAGCCAGGGATTTACCTGGCGACTATAAGCGGATTGACGGCATTAAACACATCGACAAAATCATTGATATCAACCAGTCCCCCATCGGCCGAACGCCCAGGTCAAATCCTACCACCTACACAGGAGCATTTACCCCCATCCGTGAATGGTTTGCAGGCCTTCCTGAAGCCAAAGCCCGGGGGTACTCTCTGGGGCGATTTTCATTCAATGTCAAAGGCGGGCGCTGTGAAGCCTGCCAAGGTGATGGCGTTATTAAAATCGAAATGCACTTTTTGCCCGATGTCTATGTGCAGTGCGATCAATGTCAAGGCAAACGTTATAATCGAGAAACCCTTGAGGTCACCCATAAGGAAAAATCAATCGCCGATGTGTTAGACATGACTGTTGAAGAAGGAGCAAAATTCTTCCATGCCATTCCCGCCATCCGTAATAAGCTGGAAACTCTTGAGCGCGTTGGCCTTGGCTATATCCACCTGGGCCAACAAGCCACCACGCTTTCCGGCGGGGAAGCCCAGCGCATCAAACTGGCCAAAGAGCTCTCCCGCCGCGCTACCGGAAAAACCCTTTATATCCTAGACGAACCCACAACAGGATTGCATTTTGAAGATGTACGCAAGCTACTCGAAGTACTGCACTCCCTCGTTGATCAAGGCAATACCGTTATTGTTATCGAGCACAATCTTGATGTCATCAAGACGGCCGATTGGATTATCGATCTGGGCCCTGAAGGGGGTGATGCCGGCGGGCAAATTGTAGCATATGGCCCGCCTGAAAAAATTGTCAAGGTTAAGGAAAGCTATACGGGACAGTATTTGAAGGCCTATCTACCTGCATGAGGTATACCAGTCCCGGGCATAAATTGCGCTTTTAGATAGAGGTCTTCTACAAACGTTATCCTGAACGCCGCATCTGCAATTAAATTTTGTCACGACTACAAATCTTGTCCAAATCTTTTCTTAACTACAGGACAAAAAATCATGATGCCAACTCCAGCCCTTAAACTAGAGGTTTTGATTTCACGAGAGTATATGGCGCGTTGTCTGCGAAAAGGTATCTTCGGGTGAATTCGTATAATTAGCGTAACCATTTGAAAAAAATGCGTTAAATGGGAAATTTACCACTCATCCCAAAATACCTTTTCGCAGACAACGCGCCATATATAGAGTCTCACTGAACAATTGGCAGCTTTTGATCCAATTCAATTCCATCCAAATGCACCCGGCAGCAGTAACACAAAGTTTCAACGCCCGCTAATGCCGCAGTTTGCGCGGCATCAGCGTAGTTTGGGTCAAGGTCACGTGCTAGCTTAAACTGTTTGCAGTCTTCACGCTGGACCACGTAAAGCACAACGGCCCGGTGTCCTTGTTGCACCATGGCAGCAAGTTCTTTCATATGCTTGGCGCCGCGCTGAGTCACGCAGTCAGGAAATTCAGCTGTATCCCCGCGCTTTAGGTGTACATTTTTGACCTCTAAATAACAGTCTTTTTCCCCTGTTGTGCTCAACAAAAAATCCACCCGAGAATTTTTGCCATAAGGCACTTCACGTTTTACACCACTGTAATGTGCTAGCTCAGTAATTTTATGCTGGTCTAACGCTTCCGCCACCAGGGTATTGGGCAACAGCGTATTGATCCCCACCAAAGTTCCTCCAGTTTTAATCAATTGCCAGGTATAGCACAATTTACGCTTTTCCGACTTGGCTGCGGGTAGCAGCCACACATCACTGCCAGGTTCTTTTAAGCCCAACATGGCTCCCGGATCTGGACAATGTGCGGTGACAATTTCACCTGAGGCCAGCTCTACGTCAGCTAAGAAACGTTTGTAGCGTTTGACCAATCGACCCGGAATTAAATTCGTTGCAAAGTTCATAAGATTTTGTCACCTTAATGATAATAATTTGAGAATCTAGGACTTGTGCAAATGTGTCAAGTTTTTCAACCCAAGCTCCATTCCCCACGGTCCGAGATGACGGCCGGCAGGAGCTGAAATAGTTACAACATTAACTCATAGTGTAAAACTCTTATTCATTTGAAACAGCCATCAGGCGCAAGTAAACTCTTTGTGCTTCATAGTCAGAAACAGGTCCCCATTGTCCTAAATCGCCTCCGGGAATAGCAAGCTCAGAATAAGGACGATTTCGGTACGGATTTCCAGCAACTTTGGCATATTTATTGCTGGTGCTAGGCACACCTCGTAATTCGTTTGTGACATGTGTCGCCAACCAATCAATTCTGAAATTCATCATCCTAGCAACTTCTTTTGCCTCTTCTTCACTAACACCGTTTTGCAAAAACTTGTTTTTTATATAATTCCACATTGTACCCTCAAGAATGTCTCCCCTTGCTGCCTTGCTTTTTAGATCCGGTAATAGTTTTGCTTCAAATTCATTTCGTAGCTTAAGCAATTCGGCATTATCCCACTTCATACCTGTACCATTTTCTTTAGGGACTATTGGTTCTCCCATTTTCACCTCAGGCATGTCTGTTGAGATTTCTGACCTATCCTTGTCTGCTGAATGAGCATAAGACAAGATCACGGTGACCTGAAAAAATAAGAGACACAAGAACATGCCCCATAAAAACCTGATTTTAGAATCCATGGCTTCCCCCTATTATTGTTCTTTAGTTTAGACATTTATACCATAATTTGGGGATATTTTGCAAATATGACAGCCTTGGAAGGTATCAAAAAGCACAATTTGTGACCCGGCATGGTATATGCATATTGTGCATAATACAAACACAAGCATGGGTGATGCAAGCATTTAATTTGTTTGCTAAAGTGATTGCAATGTTGAATTCGATTTAAAATTTAAGATAAGATAAAGGAATCAATGCTGATGCAAACAGAATCTTGTGAGACCCTAGACATGTATGGCAACAATCGCTACCTCAATCCCACCAACGATATTAGTTTTAAAAAACTGTTTGGTACAGAAGATCATAAAAATCTTTTGATCAGCTTTTTAAACTCCATGTTGGGTTTAAAGGGCAAACGGTGCATACAAGACGTAAAGCTAATACCTCAAGAATTATCACCTCTATTTGGAGACGGTAAACGCAGTATATTGGATGTCCAATGTACGGATGCTACTGGAACGCACTACATTGTAGAAATGCAAAACGACTACACTCCAGATTTTGTCAAGCGGACGCAAATGTACACTTCACATACATATGTCTCTCAACTCGGTAAAGGAACAAAGCAAATTGAATTAAGTCCTGTGATTTTATTAGCCATAACCAATTACACTGTTTTTCCTAAGAAAAAACAACCTATTAGCTATCACAAAATGTTAGATGTAGAAACCCTTGAGAATGATTTGACGGATATTTCTTATGTATTTATCGATCTTTCAAAATTTCACAAAAAAGATGCAAACGAACTGGAAACCCTTGTAGATAAATGGATGTATTTCTTTAAATACTGGGAAAAAAGCAAATCTCCTCCAAAGACTATTACAGAACCGGAGTTGATAGAAGCCTATGACACAATGGAGAAATTTAATTGGGATGCAACTGAGCTTAATGTTTACCTAAAAGCGGATATTGCTTTTGCTGAGCAACAAAAATCTAAAGAAGAAGAGCACCAAAAGGGCTTAAAAGAAGGACGTGAAGAAGGACGTAAAGAAGAACACACAAAATCCAAAAAGCAAATTCGCGAGATCAAACAAAAATCTGAAAGGGAAAAAATTGAAATCATGCAAAAAGCAGAAAAAGAAAAGTTTGAAATCATGCAGAAAGCCAAACAAGATAAAATCAATATGTTGCAAGAACTCTTACGACAAGGCGTTCAAATAACAACCATTAAAAAAGCAACGGGTCTGAATCAAAGCGAAATTGAAAAAATATTACGTAGCATTAATCACCATGAATTATCGGCTTAACCTAACACACCAGTGGCAAATCATAATTTCTACGCAGTTACAAAATGCCGTACTACCTCAGCGTCATTAAAAGGTAATGATTGCCCAGCAATGATCTGTGTGCTCTCATGCCCTTTACCAGCGACCAAAACAACATCACCCGGACTAGCAACCTCAAGTGCTGCTGTAATCGCTAGCCCGCGGTCATCGATCTCATCGGCCTCTGGACATCCCTGCATAATCTCTGCTCGAATCGCTTCTGGCGATTCGCTTCTGGGGTTATCGTCGGTGATGAACACCTGGTCAGCAAACTCAGCTGCCACACGTCCCATGATCGGTCTTTTTTGTTGATCCCGCTCGCCACCACAGCCAAACACCACTATCAACATACCTAAAGTGTATTGCCGCAGAGCACGTAATGCCACCTCCAATGCTACAGGAGTATGCGCATAATCGACAAAAACCTGAGCTCCGGTTGGTAATGTTGTCACCCACTGCAAACGCCCCACAACTGGCTTTAGTTGAGATAATGTGGCGACGGCATCTTTGACTCCTGCTTCACAGCTAATAACCAAGCCCAAAGCGCACAGGGCATTCACGGCTTGGAAGTCACCGACTAGGGGTAGTAAAACATCAAACCGCTCTCCACACAGGTTCAACTCAAGTTGTTGTCCCTCTAAAAAAGCTTGCTGTTGTACGATCCTTAAGTCAGCCCCTTCCCTTCCATAACTCAACACCGTCTGTCGGCGAGTTTGGCACAAGGCCTGCAGCGTTTCAAACTCAGGTGCATCTTTGTTTAAAACAGCAATCCCATTGGGCTGCAAAACCTCACTGAACAAACGCTGTTTAGCACGAAAATAGTCCGCAAATGTCTCATGGTAATCCAGATGATCGTGTGACAGATTGGTAAAAGCTGCTGCTTTCAGCGGGAGAGCAGCAAGTCGGCGCTGCTCAAGACCATGGCTTGAGGCTTCTAAGGCCACGTGAGTCACCTGATCATGCGCCAAGTGCTGTAATAGCTCATGCATGGTAATTGGATCAGGAGAAGTAAGAGTTTTTAGATCTGGATATGCATCGATTCCAAGTGTACCAATTGAAGCTGCCTTAATCCCCAGCATAGCCCACATTTGCTTGGTAAATTGCACTACCGAGGTTTTGCCATTGGTGCCCGTGACTGCCACTATTGATTCTGGTTTGTTTGAATAAAAAAGTGGCAATAGGGTTGCCAGATCGGCTTGAATATCAGGACTCGTTAAATAGCAAATATTTTTTGAACATTTACTTGCTGCCCCCAATACCGCAATGGCTCCTTGAGCAATTGCTTGAGCAACAAAGTGCATCCCATCCGGTCCATCGCTTGTTGATGGCATTGCGATAAACAGATCACCGGGACGCACTTTACGGGAGTCGAGGGAAATTCCGGTGATGTTAAGATTTGGATCTTGTCTCAGATCCTGGTCGATTATCCTGAGGTGTTTGGTGAGCTGATTGAGTTGCATGGATATCCCTCTCTCCAAACACCCGGCGGGGTAAAAGCTGAAATCAAGCTTTTGTCAAAGCTGCCTGGGATTTTTCAACCAATGTCTTAAAATCACCTGGTTCTTTCACCGCCAGATCGGCTAAAATCTTACGATCAACCGTAATACCTGCCAAATTCAAACCATTAATGAACTTGGAGTAGGTTAAACCGTGTTCCCGCACTCCAGCGTTGATGCGCTGGATCCAAAGCGAGCGAAAATCGCGCTTGCGGGTGCGACGATCTCGATAAGCATATTGTAGTGCCTTTTCAACCCGGCGCAGCGCAATGCGATAACAGTTCTTAGAACGACCGCGATACCCTTTTGCTAGCTTGATAATCTTTTTGTGACGAGCGTGATTGGTCACACCCCGTTTGACTCTTGCCATAGGACTTCTCCTTTAACTTAAAATTAACCGTAAGGCATATGTTGTTTAATAATGCGCGCATCGCAGTCAGCCATAATCGTGGTCCCACGAGATTGCCGGAGCATTCTATTCGAGCGTTTACGCATGTTGTGCTGCTTGTTCCCGTGCGGGCGCACAACCTTACCAGTAGCAGTCAAACGAAAGCGTTTCTTAACGCCACTTTTGGTCTTCATTTTGGGCATTTCTAACTCCTCTACACAATCGGGTTTTACAAAAAGTCCAAGAACAAGGCATGCCCAAGAGCTGATCTTTGCTCTCTCGCCCGGCTCTTTCGTTATACAGCCACGTGAAATTGCACGAGGCCACATGGAAACTTATAGCAAGAAATCGGTTAAATCACAATGGGTTTAGTCCAAGAAGGTTTGTCCAAGGGTTTTAATCCAGGGCGAACCTAAGGGACTGGAGTGGAAGATGCACCCCTTCGTCAACTTTTGTAAAGCAATAACCTTGCTAACGCAATTGGAGTGGAACTACGTTTCACGGCGCTACGTAATAGTAAAGGCTTCAATACTGGCCATTGGTTGATACCAAGCCCCAGCATGACAACCGTACAAGCACTTACTGTGATAAAATCCAAACTTTCACCCAGAAACAAGGCCGTACTGCTGAGACCAAAAACAGGAATCATTAGAGAAAACGGCACTACGTGCGAGGGATCATTTCGGTTCATCAAGTAAGCCCAAACACTGAGTCCAAGCAAAGTCGAAACCAGAGATGTGTAGCCAATGGCGGCAGCGCTGATCCAGCTCATGCATTGGCAACAATGAACAATCTGCGTCCACCCTTCAAAATACAAAGAAAGTGCAAACATCGGCAGAGGCGGAATCAAGCTGGACCAAACCACCAAAGAGAGCATATTCACATCACCGATTTTTTTGTACATGACATTGGCAACGCTAATAGTAGCCGCGGCTGCAACCAGTAAAACAAACGCGATGAGATTACCGCTGATTCCTGTTTGCAAACCAATTAACCCCATTCCAATCAGTGCGACCAGCACACCTAAAAATTGCATGAGGTTTAACCTGGATTTAAGCCACAGACATGAAAAAACAATGGTAAACAGAATTTGACTTTGCAAGACGACAGAGGCTAACCCTCCAGGCATTCCCAAATACAGTGCAATGAAAATCAAGGAAAAGTGGGCAATCCATTGAAACACACTGATGCCCAATAGGTATTTCCAGGCAATTTTTGGGCGCGGTACAAAAGCCAACAGCGGAAGGGAGCACGCAAGAAAGCGAAGGGTTAAGAACAGAAAAGGGGGAATCTCTACAAAGGCTGTTTTCACAGCAACAAAGTTGAGTCCCCATGCCAAGGCTACAAAAAGCGCTAAAAGTATATGTTTGATAGACATTTTCTAAAAACCAATAAATACAACTAAAACAACTCAAATTATTACTGCGAGTATCTTTTGATTATTTAAGGCGAAAAGAAAAAATTTGCAAGCTTTTTTTTGTGTCATACCCACCACGGGCATTGTCAGAGATCAGAAGTCAGAGGACAGAGGGCAGAGGTCAGAGGACAGAGGTCAGAGGACAGAGGTCAGTCCATATATGTTAAGTGTTAGGATTTTTATTTAATGTTTAATTTTTATTGACAGTAATAATTATATGGTATAAAATTTTCTGCCCTCTGCCCTCTGCCCTCTGCCCTCTGCCCTCTGCCCTCTGCCCTCTGCCCTCTGCCCTCTGCCCTCTGCCCTCTGCCCTCTGCCCTCAAGACACCGCTAAATCTACTTCTACCGTTCGGTCATTTCCAGAAAGAACCCAATTTTTGGCAGCAATTACGCTGCGCATAATTGAAGCCATGATCTGTGGCATGATACCCACTGAGACTGTCTCATCATTTTCATCCGGATTAAGCAATTTTAAAATTTGTTGCGGGACAGTCAGTGGGTGCGGGAAAACCTCAACCGGTACCTCAATATCAACCAGCTTTGCTTCCTGCTTGGCAAGCTCAATGGCCACTTGCATGCCGCCTAATTGATCCACAAGCCCTAATTTTAAAGCATCGCTTCCCGACCAAATTCGTCCCTTAGCAACGCTTTCAGCCTTCCCAAGGCTCATGTTACGACCTCTGGCAACTCGTTCCAGAAACGCATCATAAATCGCATCCAAAGAGGCATTTAAACGCTGCCAGCCGCGCTGACTGAATTGCTCCGAACTGCTCCACATGCCAGCATTTTCGCCCACATGAACATTTTTCCAGTTGATTCCCCAGTGCGCCCAAAAATCTCCGGTTACCATTTTACCAGCCGCAACTCCAATGGAGCCTGTAAGCGTTCCTGGGTGGGCAACAATCTTATCAGCAAACGCTGCAATCCAGTACCCGCCAGAAGCCGTCATATCACTCATGGAAACGATGACCGGCAATCCTGCACTTTGGGCTTTGGTTACAGCACGAGCAATACTTTCAGATGCCACCGGCGAACCACCACCGCTATTGATACGCAGCACAATGGCAGCTACATCTGGGTCTTCAACCGCTTTTTTGAAAGCATAGCTCATTTCGCGAGCCCCCATGGCCAGGTTACCAAACGGATCCACTCTGTGGCTGCGGTCCCGGTGGATGTTGCCCTCACCATAGATCAGAGCAATTTTGGCCTGACCTGGTTTAGCCTGGAGTAAGGGAGTGCGCCTAAGGTATTTACCGGTTGAAATCATTGGTAGCTTTTGGTCCGTCCTTTTAGAAAGCCATTGTGGCACCTCATCAAAATAGCCAAGTTTGTCTACGAGGCCGCTGTCAAATGCTTCCTGCGTTAAAAAAGGGCCTTTATCAACAAGAGCTCGCACTTGCTCGCTAGCTAATTTTCTGCTCTTGCCTATATCTTTGCTGATTTGCTGCATGAATGATTCTAAAACAACCTTAAGAGCTTCTCGGCTTGCGGGGGTAAAATCAGTCTCTGTCAGGGATTCAGTAAGTGATTTATACTCCCTGCGTCCCTCAACTTGTGGTTTCAACTTCAAGGAATCAAGCGCTTCGCGCGCAAAAGGGGATTCGGCGTAGAGACCGGTTAAGCCAACAGATCCCATAGGTTGCAACCAAATTTCCTGGCAAGCCGTTGCCAGATAATAAGGAATGGTTCCTGACGCTTCGCCATAGCTATCAGCAAAAGCAATGGTTAGCTTGGGATTTTCGGTATTAGCTTTCCGGAATCTTTTAACCGCATCTCGAATTTCTTGTGCTTGCGCCAGGCCAATTTTCGCGTGGTCCAATCGCAAAACAAGCGCAACAACATTTGTATCTTTTGCTGCTTGATCAATGGCATCAACAATATCTTTAAGGGCCATTGGTTTGCCGCCAAGCAATGAAGCTAGTTCAGCAACATGATCATTTTCCACTAAGGGACCACTGATCTCAATAGTGAGAATGGTGGGCTGTTGCAAGGGGTGAACTCGCGGTCCACTCAATGAGATAATGACAAATATGCCTACAGTAATCAGGAGAGTAAAGGCGCCAATAGCAGCCAATAGGCCAACGAAAAATTTTTTCATGAATCCAATCGCTTTTTAATGGTTTGTGTTTGATTGTATCAGAAATCAGAGATCAGAGGGCAGAAATCAGAGGGCAGATGTCAGCAAGGCAGTGCTGCGCTGAAACGCAACACATATATCCTGAACTAACTGGGATTAAAATCGGCATGAAACCCGCTGCTACACTTAAGTTAGTTAAGAGAAATTTCTGACCTCTGATCTCTGACTTCTGACTTCTGACTTCTGACTTCTGACTTCTGACTTCTGACTTCTGATTTCTGGCCTACACCAGCTGTGACAAGAAAGTTTGCATAGGCGCTATAGTAGGCTGAGTCAGTGCCAAGCAATCTTGTTCAACATAGGGAAGGTCAAAAGCCAGTTGCAAAACGTGAGGAACTTGAAGTTGTTCTTTAAAAATATAAAGATTTTTACTTAAAGATTCTTTTGCTGATGCTTTAATTTCGATGAGGATCCAGGGTTTTTCTTCTTTTGTTATTAAAAAATCAACTTCTCGTTTGTCTTTATCGCGCAAAAAAGTTCGACCAAAATAGCATATACATCGGAATAGTCAAGACTATTTCGATATTGGCATCGAAATAGTCGAAGTTGAGAAGAGAGAAATTTGATTTTTGCAAGTGTTCCCTGATGTCCAGGTCAATTCCAAAAAACTTAATAAGGTGCAGCAAAAGTTTTAGCAGGGACAGCTTTCAGTGACCACCGTTTCACCGACTACCAAACAACATCCGCTTTAAAATATCATCCCGGCAAACAAAGTGGTGGTACAGGGCAGCGCTAATATGTAAACCCAACAACAAAACCCATAGATAGATCAATTGCACATGAACCGTATGACCAAATTGCGCTGCCCAAGATCCTTTTGTCAGAGCCGGAATGGTAAACCAACCATAAAAAGCAATATCGTGGCCTCCAAGCAAGGACATCATCATGCCACTGATGGGGGCTACAAACATTAAAACGTAGAGCAATGTATGGGTCAGGTGCGCGCTGGCTTTTTGCCACCGCGGCATGTCGCTTGGAAGTTTAGGAGCTATAGTACGCCAGCGCCATAGCAAGCGCAGTGTGACCAGAGCTAGGACAACGACACCTGTGGATTTATGATAGAGATAGAATGGAATGCGTTCAGGTGTTCTGGGCATATCAACCATGTATAGCCCACTTCCAATCATCGCAAAAATCAAAATCGCCAGTGACCAGTGTAAGGTTTTGCTGAACGTTCCGTAGGTTGTTGTTGTGTTTTGTATTTTCATTGCAGTTTTTGTTTACGTGATTTTCTAGCCGCTTGCAACCCTAATCAGGGCAGTTCAGTGAAAATGGGCTGCTTGCGGATCGTCATCCTGAACGTTGGATTTTGAATTCAAGTCTGACTTCTGACCTCTGACCTCTGATTTCTGACTACCAAGTATGTTCATACCCCTTAAAATGCAAACCAATAGATTGATTATGCTCATTTAAAAGGTGAATACGGTTTTTATCTTCGTCTGAATCGTAGCCTCCCAGATGTCCAACAAGTGTAATTGGGAGATTTAAACTTTGGCTTAAAAAAGCAATGTGATCGGATTCACTGGGGGGAGCTGTGAAAATGAGCTCATAATCGTCACCGCCATTGAGAATAAGGTTGAGCAACTGGTTCTTACGTTGATCATTACCGCAATCCAGTAATTCTTGCAAAAATGAAGAGACTGGCAATGCTGACAATTGCACCCAGGCCGAAAGGTCTGACGCCTTACAAATATGCTCAAGGTCAGCTAGAAATCCATCAGAGATATCGATAGCAGCATGCGCACAACCGCGCAGCTTTTGCCCCAAGGAGAGACGAGGTTGTGGTAACTGATAGCGGTCAATAAAGTGGCTCTTGAGATCCTGGGGAACAGCCTTAAAATTTTCTTCAAGGACTTGTAATCCCACTGCACTATCACCAAGTGTACTCGATACGTATAATCGATCTCCAGGCTGGGCTTTACGGCGGGCTAATGCCATTTTTGCAGGGACAGTTCCCAATACAGTGATGGTAATGACGAGCGGGCCGTTGACTTTTGTTGTATCTCCCCCTAAAAGCTTCACTTTAAACCGTTTTTGATCCTGAGCAAGGCCAGACGAAAATGATGCCAGCCAAGACTCTGTTATATCAGCGGGCAAACTCAAGTTTAAAAGGTACCCAAAAGGCGTTGCCCCCATAGCTGCAAGATCTGACAAATTTGTGCGCAATGCTTTTTTGGCAATGCGATCGGCTGGATCTCGGCCTCGAAAGTGTACACCAGCAATCAATGTATCGGTGGCAATAACTGTTTGTTGGTCTGGGCCTGTAGTTAGATCAGGGGTTAGACCAGAGGTGAGACCAGGGGTTAGACTTGAGGGTAACACCGCTCCATCATCCAGCAGCCAGATTCGATCTCCGCCCATGAGGGGAGCAAAAAACCGATCAATTAGAGAAAATTCGTGTAAAGACATAAGGCAATCCAATAATGATGTGGCGGCGGCGGTGATGTGACGATGGTGTATGAAAAGCGTATGCGCGGGCGTTGTGGCTCATATATCACCGCTGCCCTCCTCCTCCTCCTCCTTCATCTTCCCAAGTGATGCACTCGGTGGTGTCACACGCCTTTAGAAAATCTTCAACCTCGTGTGCTGGCACATCCTTGGCCTTAGTATCATCACGCAGGGTTAAATCAAGCTCTCTTGCAACCCGATCCAAAATTCCGTTAACAAATCCGGGCTCTTTGCCATCAAAGTAATCTTTAGCAATGTCCACATATTCGTTGATGACAATAGCTGCAGCCAGCGAAGGATCTTTCAAGAATTCTCCGCATCCAGCACGTAAGACGCTGCGCAGGACAGAATCCAACCGCAAGAATGGCCAACCTTCTGGAAGAGCCTGCTTGATAAGAGCATCAATGCGTTCGTGATTTTCAAGCGTATGGGTGACGATTTTGCCAAAAAACTCCTGGTCTACCAATACGTCATGCTCTGGATCAGAGGCTTGGGCGAAACGATACGTGATAAATTCATCAACTAAGCTGGAAGTGGAACAGGGGATTTTCTCCCATTGGTAGATGGCTTGCACGGCGGCCAAGCGTGCAGCGTGCCGGCCCAAATGTCGCGGCGACTTTCCATGAGTGATCATATCATCTTTTTCAGGCATAACCCCTACATCATGCCGAAGCGATTCCAGTTAAGCAAGAAAGAATTTGCTCTTTGCAGGGTTGTTCAGTGAAAATGTATTGCCTAAGGATCGTCATATATGACGGCCCTTGGGGGATGAGCGTCGATTTGAAAAACTTGACACATTTGCACAAGTTCGGCATCCTCAAGTTGCTAGTTTAGCTCAGAAATTGCATGGGAAATTTTGGCAACTTTTCAAATTTCTTGAGAAAATAGATATGCCGGCTGGGCAATTATATTGACTCTGACAACTATTAGAGTTATAATAATTGTGTTAGGTGTAAAAACGAGGAGAATTATTATGGAAATGCAGAAAAATGAAGATACATGCGTACATTCTCCCATCATTCACATAGGAACAGATGATGTACGCAAGAGGATGGGAGAGATTTTAGACTGCGTTAACTTACGCGGTGATGAGTTCCTCATTGAAAGGAAACACAAACCTTTAGCAGTATTGATTCCAGTGCAAAAGCACACTGCCATTGAAAAGTTATCTCGATTGTTTTTGGAAAATAGTCTTACAAAAATGCAAAAGCATATTTCGCAAGAGGAAGCAGATTTACTAGCGGATAGTGCAAAACATGCCGTAAGAGTTCGGGACTAATGAGGATTGTCCTCGATACCAATGTCTTTGTAAGCGCGTTAATAAAACCAGAGGGGACAACGGGAATAGTGTTGAAAACAGTTCTTCAAATTCAACAACACACTTTGTTGCTTTCACAGGATATTCTTGAAGAACTTGAATCAACTTTAACCTATCCAAAAATTAAGAAGTGTATCGTCTTAAATAGTGATCAAATTGACTTGTGGGTTGCTTCATTGAGAATGGTCGCACACGAGGTGAACCCCAGATTTGATTATCCAACCTTGGTGCCTGATGACCCAAAAGATGATCGATACATCATTGCCGCTATTGAAGGAAAAGCAGATTGCATCGTCAGTGGTGATAAACATCTACTAAACCTAAATCCATATGAAAGAATTCCTATCCTTAAACCAGCAGAATTTTTGAATGATTTGTAGCTGATCGGGTTAAATCCCATAAAGGTACGCAATGCGACATAGGATTTTGGCGAGCTTTTATTATTATCCATGCTGAATAGCAGAAAAATGAAGAAATTTCCCATCTGAAATTTGAGATGGCGGCTCGTTTGAGCAACCCTAACACTGGGCCAATTTGACGTAACTTAGATTTCTAGAGAGCCTCAAATTATTAACAGCCGCTCCCGCTGGACCAATAGCCCTTTGATAAATAAGTAATATTTTTTTAGGTTTTCGTAAACTTTTTCTGAAATTTCTTTTTTAATTCAAATATTTCACTAATGACCGTAGTAAGGTGATGCAATCAAAATACGTAAGTAACTGACAAATAACAAGAAAACAGCAAGAAAGTTTACGAAAAGTAAAAAATTTTTTCTTTGTTTTTCAAGTGGTTATTGGTTGAGCCCCCACAAACTGCAACAAACAAGTAGCAAAAAGAAAAATAAAAAGGCTTAAGAATAAATTATTTAAAACGATGATTTACAAGAGCTTACTCTTTGAACAAAATCACCCATTTCGTTCATGAATGTAGGCCTGTAAGGCCTTCTTTGCTAGAATGTTTAAATTCATTTCATGGGACTGGGCATACAAGGTAGCTTCCCTATGGAGGTCAGAACCAACTCTTATATTAAAAGATCCCTTAAATGCTTTCTCAGGTTCTGTTCCTTGCTCTTCGCAAAATTCTAAATAATCATCCACAGCCTTATAAAAGGCTTCTTTAAGAGTTCGAACACTTGTGCCCTCATAAGAAATTAGGCTCCTAATGAATTCAATTTTTCCAAAGAAAACTTCATCTTTATCACTATAGTGTACAGATCCATAATAACCTTCATATTCCATACAATCTTTCATATCAAATTCTCCTTTTGTAACAACTCAAGCACTTGGTTTAATTGATACCTCTTCAATATTTTCGTGGGGTGAGGTTCGTGAAGGCTTATATGCCCGTATTCCTCATGATAAAACTTTCGACGAGATCCACTGCTTTTACCTTTTGGAGCAAGCTCATACCCAAACCCTACAAGCAATCTTGAGAACTCATCCCACGTAAAGTCTTTAGGCTTTGATTTGAGTCGATCTATTAACTTGCTGCGTTTTGTCACCATTTACCCCTTACATTTTCATTCTAACAGCAAACAAGATATAGTGCAACTATTTTTAGTTACAATGTCGGTATACCCGTCCCGGGTATACGTTATCTCAGGAGTTCTGTATGCTTGAAATTGTCATGTTTCACTGGGAACTATGCATAACATTCCCCAACGAATTACATAGAAATTAAATTAAATTTACTGTTGCTTCATCAAGAAATTTGCGCTAGGTTGTATTTAAGTCGTGACGCAACGGGTACTCAAACACCCATCGCGCCACTCACCACGATCGATCTAACCACTAGGAGATCAACCAATGGCTGACGCCAACATACTATATCTCGTCCCTATTTACCACCAAAAGCGCTGCTGTGTACCACAAGTTTGCTTATTTCGCGTATTCTTGTGGCAAAAGTCTGCGGTGCAGACGGTGGCCTCCCAGGACTTGAGTATTTATGTAGCTATGTCATTGGGGTGTATGGTGCTTTTCGTTACGGCCAGTCCCGGGGAACAATTGTTCCCCGGGGCGTTTATAATAAAGCCCTAATGAAAAGGAGAAAGAACCATGCTTTTATTGAATAGAGTTAACCTAATTGGCAAAATAGCGGATGATCCACGTGTTTATTTCACGTCTAACCACATTCGCATCATGAGTTTTGAGCTTATAACCGACTCAGACAAAAGCCTTTCCAGACTACATCACGTGGTTATTGAAGACCCATTGATCATCGAGTATGCCTATACATACTTATTTGCAGGTTCTGTTGTATGGGTTGAAGGACAGCTTGAGTATTTTTGTAGTGCTCATGACAATAGCAAAGATGTTTGGATTGTTGTGTCTAGAAAGCACGGAAGATTGCATCCCCTTATGCAGTAACCCAGGGCTGTTAAGTGAAAATGTGCTACCTACGGATCGTCATATATGGACCAGCCCTAAGATGCAAGCCTTAAAACAGATGATCTTTCATTACTAACGGATGGAGAAAGGCGCTACGGTAACAATTTGTTTGAACTTTGCAAGGAAACAATTCTTTCAGGAAAAAGAGGGCGCCCCAGGCAAACACTTCCGAAAGGGTTGAGAGTTCGTATCAAGAACAAAGG